>JAYTHD010000461.1:0-6542 GCA_043732975.1 Verrucomicrobiota bacterium | reverse complement strand
CGAGCCCGGCCGGCGCACGGTGATGCGGGTCGCTGACTCGCTGGCAAACAGACCGGTGACAGTCTCGCCCTCCTCCAGCAGGAATTCATAGGCCGCATACTCCGGCGCCACCTGACGGCTGGGATCCAAGATATCGACCAAAAGCGCATCTAATGGACGCGCCATGATTCCCATCAGATCGGGACCCACCCGTTGTCCCTGGCCCTGCAGGGAATGGCACGACAGGCAAAGCCGGGTGAAATGCGCTGCTCCCTGAATTTTGTCGCCGGCCAGTTGGAGTGCGGGACGGTATTGCTCCACCAGGCGTTGGCGATCCACGGCCGGGGCGGCGAGCACCGGGGCCGGACGCAGGGAGGCGGCGGCCTTCGGCCAAAGCGCGGTCGCCAACTCCGGTGTCAGTGCCCGTCCACTGCTGCTCAATGCGGCCCGTCGAATCCAAGGGTCCTGTGCCGGTGCCAGCAGAGTGGACAAGGCAGTTTCGCGTTTCTCCTCATCACGCAAACCGCCCAGCGCCAGTACCGCCTGCAATCGCACCGGCGGATGCGGATCGGTCACCGCTTTCAAGAGTGCGGTCACGAGTGGCGATCCGGGCACCGACGCCGGCAACCGGACGCCCGCCATCGCGACGGCGCCTGCCCGGACGCCCGCGTTCGCATCGCCCAAGGCACGCACCAACAGGGGATCCGACAGTGCCGACATTCCGTCGAGGATTCGCAGGCCACGCAGTCGACTTTCCGGCGTGTGCCCCGATTGCACGATCCGTGCCAGCGCGGACTTCACCGACTGATCGATCCGTTCAGTCAGGACGCGATGAGCGGTTTCGCGCCGCCAGGCCAGGTCTCCCTCGAGCGCACGGATCAACTGGCGGGACGACGCGCGGGCGAGGTCCGGCACCTGGGTCTTCGGATGAAAATCAACGCGGCGAACCCGCCAGATCCGCCCTTGTTCATGGCCGGTCCGCCAATCCAGGCGCTCCCGCATTTCCCGCGGCACGAAGTCCGGGTGTTCCACTAATTCTCGATGAAAATCCGCGATATAAAGACATTCATCCGGCCCGGTGGCGAAATTGACGGGATGAAACCACGGATCCCGGCTGCGGAGGAACTCACTGCCGGTCTCACCGCGCTGGGCCACGAAGGAAACGCCCGTCGGCACCAGGACCCGCCGGTGAATCACATTCAGCAGGGATTCGCCCACGAAGACGTTGCCCCGATAGCCGGGTCCCAACGCACTGCCGCGGTAGATCGTCAGCCCCGCGAGGGCATTGAAATGATGCGACGACTCATTATTGAAAACGCGCGGCGGCGGCGTCAATGGATAGACCTCGCCGGCATCCCCCGGCGGTAGCAAATCGGCGAGGACATCCGTCGCTGGCAGGCCTTCCCGGCGCACGAGGTAGGCATCGGAAAAAATCTCGTGCCGCACGGGAATCGTGTTCCAGGAGAGGAACCGGTTTCCCCATTCATCGAACGCCAGCCCAAACTGGCTCCGGCCCACCAGCGTCTGAAATTCTCCCGTTCCCGGACGAAAACGAAAATCCCGGCCCCGCAACGGGAATTCGAGCGCATTTCCCGGGACATGAACGACGCCATCGCTTCGTCCATTGGCACCATACACCCAGCCGTCCAATCCCCAAGTGAGTCCGTTGACCCGCAGTTGTTGATTCCCGTTCCCGAACCCCGTGATGAGAATCCGTTTCTCATCGGCCCGTCCATCGCCATCCGTGTCGCGGAGAAACCACAGGTCGGGCGCCGCGGTCACGAGGACGCCATCCTTCCAGGGCAACACTGAATTGGGAAAACTCAATCCCTCCGCGAAGATCGTCGAGGTCTCATAACGACCGTCGTGATCCCGGTCTTCGAGCAACCGAATGGTGCCTCCGCCGGCCGCATTCGGATAGTCCCGCATTTCCGCAACATACAATCGGCCGGAGGCGTCCCACGCCATCGACACCGGGCTCACCACGGCCGGTTCCGCAGCGACCAATTCCACCTTGAGATGCGGATCCGCCAACTCCAGCATCGCCAGCTCGGCCTGCGGTGAATGATCCGGCTCCGCGGCCTGCATCCGTCCGTACGCGACGATCAGTCCGAGCACCCCGCACCACCCGATCCGCATCACCCGTGCCCTCCGTGTTTTCATCGCGCGAGTTCCTGCAAAAGTTCCACCGCCAGGTCCGCAATGCGTTCGCCGGTCCCGGGCTCCGCATAACTGTGGTGTCCCGTCCAAACCTGATAGCCGCCCAGCTTGTGTCCCTCGCGATTGGGCAGATAACCGATCCAATCATTGGCCAGTTCGGCCACGAGGGTATGGCGGAACGGCGACCGGTTCTTGATGTCCAGTCCGAGCTGCGTGAAATATTCGGCGGGAACCCCCACGACGGCGATGTCCCCAATCCTCAGGACCTGCACCCAGGTCTCACGCTCCTGCCCTTGAAGCGGTGCCAATTCGCGGCGCATCTGGCGAAACACCGGAATGATGGTTTCACTGAAGCCCGGCGCATACTTGCGGCAATATCGGGTCACGGCCGCCTCTTCCGCGGCTTCATCAAACTGGCGCACGTGAAACTTGAGCGGGCGTTTGATTCCGGCGAGACGTTCCACGGGCCGATCCACTGCCCGACTTTCCGCGTCCAGCACCGCCGCCTGGATTCGATCCATGCACTCGGCACCCGAGAAGGCCAGGTTGTGGGTCGAGCCGGAGGCTCCTTCCAGAAAGGTGACGACTCCGCCCTGCGTCGCTTCAATTTCCTGCGCCGCCATTCCGTAAATGCTGGGGGATCGCTTTCCGGCAACACGGGTGCCGATGGAATGAGTGCTGTGGTTGAACCAGAGCGCCTGCAATTTCTGGTCGGCGCCGCGGAAGGCCAGCACGGGCAAATCGGGATCAAACGGACCGGTGGCGCGGACGACATTGGTGCGCGGTCCGATCCAATAGATTTGTCCATCGTCCAACAACTGACGGCTGTTTTGTCCCACGGTGTGTTCCTGGCCCAGATGAAATTGCAGGTGACTCTCGGCGAGTCGTGCATCCGCCGCCCGCACGGCCGCCACGATGCCGTCCGCCACACGCTGTGTGAACACGGGATCCAGATCGTAGTCGTGCACGCGCATAGTGCTGGGTGCGTGGTGGGTGTGAGTGCAATTGATCAAGACCTGGGCGGCGGGAATGCCCGGATTTTTCCCGATGGCCTCCACGACTGGATCGAGGGTCTTCCGCGTCAGCATCAACACGTCGCACGCCACCACTGCCAGTTTTACCCCGTCCTTCTCAAGAACGGTGGCGACGGCGCGGAGTTTTCCCTCCTGCCCCGCCGCTTTGCCCGGAGAAATGCCGCCCGCGATCACCATGGCGTCGTCCGCCGCCAACTCCGCGGCCGCCGCTCCCACGCGGAGTGGGGCCGCGTCAGTCAGCGTCAGGCAGGGGAGAAAACACACCAGCAGCCCGGAAACAATCCCGCAACGAAAGTGCGCAAACCACGGGTAAATCATGGGGAAAGCGTGACCGGCATCGCCACCCTTGACAAGGCGCCATCCTACCGCGAGCGCAAACTACAGATCGGAGATCTGCCGTTCCGACAATTCATTCAGTACTGCCGGTGGTGGCCTTCATTTCCTTTCAGTGGCGCTACTTTTCCGTCCCGCGATGGATCCTGGCCGCCATCGTGTTGGGGAATGGGCCGTACTTCGGGACCCGCCACGCGGGACCGCTAGTCTCCACCCACCTCCACCGACTGGGGTACCCTGTCTTTACCACCGTCATTCTCTGCCGCCCCTTCGCACCGCCCAGCATAAAAGTCCGCCGCCGAAGACAAGCAGCACCCAAGTCGAGGGTTCCGGCGTGGCGAAGCCGAGAATATCTATGGAGATGCCGCCGATAAGGCCTTTCCCATCGTAGTTCCGTATCTCAAACGTCACTTCCTGGCCGGCAAATTGGCGCACGTCGTAGGCCCGCTGGTTTAAGCCTCCAGGAAGATCCCAATAACTGAGCTCAATCCCGTTCATGGACATAAACGTAGCGCCCAGAAACGTTCGCAACTCCCAAGCATCTGACGGCACAACTCCGACCTGCTGCAGGCTGAACTGCTGGGCAAATCCGGAGGGAAAATTCCGGCTGTATTCAAAGTAATATTCGTGAAGGAATGGAGCATTATATGGACCAACCAAAACCGGCGAATCATAGGGACCCAGGCCATAGTACATCACCCCGGTGTATTCAAAGCCATTTCGGAATGCCGTCCACCCTGGCAATAAATCCTGAAACTTCCCTTGAATGGTGACATCCTGTGGAAAACTGGGGTTTCGGACGGATTTGTTTCCATTCGTGTTCGGTTGATCAAAGCCGAGGTTAACAAAATCCTTAGCCTCTGAATGCTGACAGCTCAAACAACAAAACCAACAGAGAAACAACAATCGTAGTTTCATGCTATTTTGAAATGAGTGTAGGATTTCCACAAATGCTTAATGAGCGGCATGAAAAGTCTGGATTTCTGGCCGCCCACCCTCCTGAACACCGAAAACGTTATGGTTCTCTGCCGCCCCTTCGCACCGCCCAGCATAAAAGTCCGCCGCCGAAGACAAGCAGCACCCAGGTCGAGGGTTCCGGCGTGGCGAAGCCGAGAATATCGATTGAGATGCTACCAATAAAACCTTTTTCATCATAGTTCCGTATCTCAAACGTTACTTCCTTACCGGCAAACTGATGCACGTCGTAGGCCCGCTGATTAAATCCAGGAAGGTCCCGATAACTGAGCTCAATCCCGTACATGGACATGAATTTAGCGCCTTTAAATGTTCGCAACTCCCATGCATCCGGTGGCACATCTCCGACCTGCTGCAAGCTGAACTTCTGGGCAAATCCGGTGTCAAATGCCCGGTTGTATTCAAAAAAATAGTCATGAACAGAGGGAGCATCATCTGGGCCAACCAAAACTGGTGCATCAACTGTACCAAAGCGGTAGTACGCAACCCCGGTGTATCTAAAGCCATTTTGGAATGCCGTCCATCCTGGCAGTAAATCCTGGAACTTCCCTTGAATGGTGAAATCCTGTGGGTAACTGGGGTTTCGGATCAATTTGTTCCCATTTGTATTTGGCTGATCAAAGCCTAAGTTAATAAACTCCCCGGCATTTAAATGCAGACAGTTGACACAATAAAGCCAACAAAGAAAAACAACTCGTAGTGTCATACTATTTTGAAATGAGGGTGGGGTCTCCCAAAATACTCAATAAACGGCAGGAATAGTCAGAACTTCGGCGAGCAGTATCCAGCACTAATGTCCCTATTGGAAATCCAGCCGCGGCTCTATTCTGGATAACAAGTCTTACGTCCGACCTCATGTCGGCATTCAATGTCAGGGTCGGCTCACCATCATTTTCGCCGGGCTCGACGCTTCGCTTCCAGGAGCCGGCTCGTCACACCCGTCTTGGGATCGGTGGGCGCCGTTGGTGGCGGGCGCTCGGCGTTGGGCAGAGACGAAGTCGTGGATTCGTCCTGGCCGCTGTGTCCGCCGCTCACTGGCACAGTGGGTACTTCCTTCGGTTGGAAAAGCTCGGGCATCGCCACTGGACGGACCACCACCGACTCGTTCCCTTCCGCGGTTCTCGACTCGCGCATCCGCCCTTTCGCCGCGAGCAGCGCACCGACATTTTCCTGGGATTCCGCCGCCTTGCGGGCATCGCCCATTCCGAACCGGCGCAGGACCCGGGCCAGCCAGCGGGCCCATTCCTCGCGATCCAAATCAATGCGGCGGATGCCGACGTCGAGCACGAAGAGCAACAGGAACAGGCCAAACAGCCGTTCCCACAAATCCACGGGCTGAAAGGTCTTGAGCCGGCCGAGGAGGAAAGGGTTGTCCCGGTCGGGATCCAGCCAATGGCCGCCGCTGAGATCGACGAGACGGCGCAGCAGGCTGAGATTCGGCGCGCTGGCGTTGAATTCCGGCGAATAATTGACACTGGCGCCGAGCACCTGGGAGCCACGCACCTTGCCGCCATCGTCGAGGTCCTGAAGATTCATGAGATACGCGCCGACTTCCTTGGTCTCAAAACGCGCCTCATACCGGCCGGGCCCCGTCTGTTCCAACACCACGTCCTGCCGGTCGCCTTTCGGGCTCACCACCGCGGTCCGCAGCTTGAGGAAATTGCGGAAATTGCCCTGTCGATCCAGGGCTTCCACGGCGATATGCCCCACACCGTTTTCGACATTCACCTCCGTGTTGAATTCCGAGGCATCGATGCGCCGCAGGGCCCATTTCGCAGTCTGCGACCAGAACTGGTGGTATTTGTCCCAACCCATCCAATCGCGGGCCCACTTGTTGCGGGCGTCGCTGGTGAACGCCGCGGCCCGACCGAGCCCATACTGCCAGTGGGCCAGGATGGGATCGCCCTTTTCGGAGACAATCGGGATCTCCGCCCGCGGTTTGGCGGTCGTCGCCACGTAGCCTCGCAGGATCGGAAATTCCGCCGCGGCAATACCGCCGATCAATTCGCTCGCGGCCGTGACCTGGGGTTTGAACGGCTCTTCAAAGATGGCCGATTTCAA
>JAYTHD010000460.1:0-6774 GCA_043732975.1 Verrucomicrobiota bacterium | reverse complement strand
ATCACGTTGCTTTATGCCTCGCTTTTGCTGGGACTGAATTTGTTGGTGGATCTGGCGCATGCCGGTCTGGATCCACGCGTGCGTCATGAATAAGTTCGCCTCCCGGTGGACCCGGCCGGCACCTCCGGTGTTGGCACGGGAAACGGCTCCAAGGCGACGGGCTTGGCTGCGCTTCAAGGCCGAGAAACGGGCGATTGGGGCGGCGGTATTCCTGGGTTTGGCCCTCGTCCTCGCGCTCGCGGGTCCGCTGTGGACGGGGTATGACTCCAATGCCAATGGCGAGGCGCAATTTGCCCCACCCAGCTACGTCCATTGGTGTGGGACGGATGTTCATGGACGAGATCTGCTGACCCGGTTGCTGGTGGGTACGCGCATTTCGATGCTGGTCGGGGCGGTGGGCGCCGGTGTGGCCTTGGTCATCGGTGTCTGTTGGGGCATGACCGCCGCGTATCTCGGCGGGAGCATCGACAATTTGATGATGCGTCTCGTGGATGTGCTGGATTCCCTGCCGAACATCTTGTTTGTGATGCTGGGACTGATGGCAATGGATGCCTTTTCCACCAAGTATTTGAATGCGCGGGCACCGGAATGGGTCGCGGGGCTGCATTTGATTGCGCTTTTTGTGCTGATCGGAGCCGTTTCGTGGCTGAACATGGCCCGGGTCGTCCGCGGACAGGTCTTGAGTCTGCGGACGCGTCCGTTTGTGTTGGCCAGCCGTGCTTTGGGTGCGGGTCATTTTCGCATTTTGCGACGTCAAATTCTGCCCAATGTCCTGGGCTTGGTCATTGTCTACCTTTCCCTGACGGTGCCGACTGTGATTCTGTACGAATCGTTCCTGAGTTTTCTGGGCCGGGGAATTCTCCCTCCGCAGGCGAGCTTGGGTACGCTCATTGCCGATGGTGCCGGGCAGTTGAATCCATTGCATATTCGTTGGTGGCTGGTGGGCTTTCCCGCGGGTCTTCTGGGATTGCTTATGTTGGCCCTGACGTTTCTGGGTGACGGGCTGCGGGCCGCGCTGGATCCCAAAGCGGATCATTGAGACGATGCCGGGCAGGCGCGGAGTGCGTGGAATCAAAATGGAAATGCTCCTTGCCCCCCTCGGGTACCCCTGCTAACTACCCGTTCCTTTTAACGAAAAGATTCCGATTATGTCTCGTATCTGTTCCCTCACCGGAAAGCGCCCAATCAAAGGTTCACACATATGGCGCTCAGGCAAGGCGAAGAAAAAGGGTGGCATTGGTACGCACGTTACAGCGATTACCAAGCGCCGCTTTTTTCCGAACTTGCAACGCGTCAAAGCTGTGCTGCCCGGTGGCGAGGTGCGTTATATCCGCGTTGCGGTCAGTGCCTTGAAGAAGGGCTTGGTGGTTAAGGCACCCAAGCGGACGTGGAAGAAGTCCGTGGCGGCAAAGTAGGGCCGTTGGAGTGGTCTTTGGGGGCGACGCCGCTTTGCGGCGTCATTTTCCTTTCTGGAGGGATCCATTTTGGCCTGCGGGCGAGATCGCCTTGAACTGGACGCTGTGCCGATGAAAGCGTTATGCCACTCGGGGCCCATCGCGAACGGGAAGGCCGCGGGCGAATGAATTCCGCAGGGCCGATCCCGTGGGTTTGGCGTGCCTTCCTGGCGTGGGTCGGTGGGCTGACTTGGGCGGGTTGGTTGTTGTCGGCGATCGGGCAGCTCAATCCGGTGGCGTATGGTTTCCTCGTGCTGGCCGGCTCCGTCGGGTCCGTGATTTGGTGGCGCCGTGAGCGCAATCCCTCCTGCGGACGACTTCCCTTTTGGAGACGCCGCGCCCGTTGGCGGCGATTACTGCCCGCCGGATTTCTGGTTCTGGTGGGGTTGTCGCTGTTGGGAGGCTTGCTGTATGTTCCCAACAACACGGACGCTCTGGGATACCGGACGCCGCGTGTGCTGCATTGGTTGGCGGAAGGGCGGTGGCATTGGATTGAATGTCCGCACCCGCGCCTGAACGTCCGCGTCACGGGAATGGAATGGGTGACCGCTCCGATCTTCGCCCTGACGCAATCCGACCGACTTTTGTTTCTGGTTCAATTCACCTGTTATCTGTTGTTTCCCGGGGCGATCTTCAGTTTTCTCCGGGTGGCGGGAATCCGGCGGGTGGTGGCGTGGCGGTGGATGTGGTTGTTCCCCACGGGCTACTGCTATCTCGTGCAGGCCGGGGGCATTGCGAATGATTTGTTGGGCACGACCTTGGGGACGATTGCCGTGGCGCTGGCTTGGCGCGCCCGACGCGGTGTGGGTGAGGATTCGGCGAATGCCCTCCGCTGGTCTTTCCTGGCGATTGCGATGGCGACCAACGCCAAGGTCAGCAATCTGCTTTTGACGCTACCTTGGTTCGTGATCGCTCTTCCGGCGTTGACCCGATGCGTGCGGCGGCCGGTGCTCTCGTTGGCGACAGCCCTCTTGGGTTTGGTGGCTTCCATGCTTCCCAACTCCTGGATCAATTGGAGACAATGCGGTGACTGGACCGGGGCAAAGCTGGAATACGCCTGGGTTCAGCCCAATGGTTCCGTAGCGTCGGTCATTCACAATGTTTTCGAATGGTCGATCCAAAACCTGACGCCGCCACTCATGCCGATGGCCCGCCAGTTTAACGCGGTCGTGGAAAACCACCTGCCCGAGTTCTGGGTCAAGATCATCGAGCCGATAGCGGAAGGTAAGCGGCAGGCCTATCATATCGTTGAGATGCCCGGCGAGGAATACGCCGGGCTCGGGGCTTGGGTTTCCTGGTGGCTGATCCTCGGTTTGGTCTGGCGACTGAGGCAGTGGAGCCGCTGGCGTTCCCATCCAGCGGTTCCGGGAATTGGGAGAACGCTGCTGTATTTGGTGCCGTGGATTTCCTTGATCGTCTTTGAGTCGAAATCCGCGATGAAGGGCAACGGACGGGTCATGGCGTCGTTTTACCCGTGGCTGCTACCCAGCTTCCTGATGTTGTCTGTTCAGGACGTTCTCTCCCGGCGCGTTCGTCGGTGGTTGGAACTGATGACCCTCGGTTTTGGTGTGCTGGTGCTGATTCTTTGTCCGTCACGTCCGCTCTTTCCGACCTCCTTGGTGGAGCGGTGGGCCGGCTCGAATGCCGTCGGGGGAATTCTGAGACGCGTCACCACCGTGTACCGGGTGTATGGCGAGCGATGGGATGCTCTCGCGAAGATGCGCGATCAGGTTCCGGCGGACGTCAAGGTGCTGGGATTCATCACCGGGAACGACTCGGAGACTTCGTTGTGGCGGCCTTATGGATCCCGGCGCGTGCGACATGTCGTGTTTCCGTATGCGCGTGCGCAGATGGATCGGGTGGGCATACGCTGGCTGGTGGTCAACGTCAACGAGATGGAAACCAATGGTCGCAAGTTTGACGAGTGGCTGAAGGAAGTGCGGGCGGAAGTCATCCACCGTGAACCCCTCCAACTCCGCGCCTCACACCCGCCGGATGATTTTGCGGTCGTCCGACTGCAACCCGCGGAACCGTAACATCCGCGGAGATTCTTCGTAGCAGAGGTGGACGGCCAGAGCGCCGTCCGCGTATGCAACTGGCGGCTGACACCTATTTTCAAATGCGCGCCCGCCATCGGGCGCAGGTTCACGAGGGCGCGGGGAGCGAAGTGTTTCAGGATGGAGGTCCTCCGCCGGAGCGTTGGTTGCAGCAGGTCTGGCGGCATCAGCGGGTGCAGCGCAGCGGACTCCGCCTGGCGTCGGGTGAGCCCATTCGCGTCCTGCATCCGGGCTTCTGGAATCGGGAGGCGGGACCGGATTTTAGAGGTGCGGTCGTGCAATTCGGTGAAGCAGCCCCGCGGACCGGGGACGTGGAATTGGATCTTTTCACCTCTGGCTGGCGGGATCACGGGCATGCCGTCAATGCCCGTTTTCGCAACGTGATTCTTCATGTGGTCTGGGATGAAGCGGACGCCGACAAGTCTCGTCCGCCGGTCATTGCCTTGAAGCCTTTCCTGGATGCCCCGTTGCCCGAACTGGCAACCTGGCTGGATCTGGAAGCGGAGCGAACCTTGCCCGACAATGTCCCCGGAAAATGCTCTGGGTTGCTGCGGGATTTCAGTGCTGAGCAGCTTCAGGAGCTTTTGATCCAGGCGGCGCGGCTGAGACGGGACTGGAAGGCTGCCGAACTGGCAGCGCGTGCGCGGCTGATTGGCTGGGACAGCGCGTTGTGGGAGGGCATGCTGTCGGCTTTGGGTTACAAGCACAACGCCTGGGCCTTCCGCCGCCTGGCGGAATTGGCGCCCTTGCCCGATCAGAACCACGGGGCCGGGACAAACCTGGTGCTGCCGCACCCCACGCACCCCATTGCGGTGGAGGCGCATTTCCTGGGGTTGGCGGGCCTGTTGCCTCACGAATTGCCCCGACGCGCGGATCCCCATCTTTGTGCCTTGTGGGATTGCTGGTGGCGCGAGCGGGATGCTGTGCGCGATTGGATCCTGCCTCCCAGCATGTGGCGACTGGGAGGAATCCGCCCCGCCAATCGTCCCGAACGCCGGCTCGCTCTGGCTGCCTGGTGGCAGGGACAAGCGAACCTGACACTTAAATTGGATGCCTGGATTCAGGCAGCGGTGGGACGCGCGCCGCGGCGAACCGCGCATGAACTCTTGCTGCTGTTGGCACCGCCGGAGTCGGACCCGGTTCCCTTTTGGACCCGGCACTGGACGCTTCATTCCGCGGCGCTGGCCACGCCTCAACCCTTGCTGGGTCAACCCCGAGTCACCGACCTGGCGATCAACGTGATCCTGCCCTGGCTTTGGGCGCGCACCGGTGCCGGGGCGGAGCGGCCGGAGTTACGGTCCGTGGTCGATGCCTGCTGGGAGTGCTGGCCGGCCAGCGAAGACAACGCCGTCCTTCGCCTCGCGCGTCAGCGGCTGTTCGGCGCGGTGAGGCCACGGATTTTCGCACGCGCCGTGATGCAACAAGGCCTGTTGCAGATCGCCCGTGATTTTTGCGATCACGCCGGGGCCCTCTGTGTTGAATGCCAGCTCCCCAAATCGTTGAAAGCGACGATATGATCCGCCCGCGTTTCATTCCGGTCTGGGCATTTGATCGCCAAGGCGGAGATATTCCCACACCGCCTGAATGGTTTTTGATCCGTCACCGCCAAGGATGTCCGCCAGGGGACTGTTCCCGGTTTCGGTGTCGAAGTAGGCGGGCATCTTGGTTTCCGGATCCACACTCTGGGGATTCCGGATCCAGCGACGAAAGAACGACGGCTGGATCCGATTCCTGGTCCAGGCGAGGTTAATGCCGGGCGCCTCAAAGACGGCCGTTGCTCCGAATTCTCCCACGCTGTGGCATTGGGTGCACGACAGTCCGCCATTGGCACTGACCAATTTGCGACCGGCCGCCGCGAGCTCCGCGGCGTTGTCCGGCACGGGATCGGCCTCGCTTTTCGGCGGCAGGCCGGCGGCCGTCGCCAAGCCGGTGGCCAGTCCCTCGGCATACGCGGGAAAGGCCGGCATCCGGCTCTCGAGCCAGGGTCGCGGCTTGACGGGATCGCGGCCGGCGATGAACTGGGATACCCATTCGGGCTTCAATTTGCCGAGGAGAAGATCATATTTCGGTGCCGCCTCGAGTTTCCCGTGGCATTCCCGGCAATTGAGCGCGCGGGTCTGACGCTCGAGAAAATCGGTCGCGGTGTCCCTACCCAACGAATTTCGATCCGTGGCGGCAAACGCCCGCAAGGCGGCCCGTTGTTCCGGAGTAAAGGAAAAATGGGGAGCCTTGGATCCCGCCTTGAAGTCGTTGACCAGGCATCCGTTCGTCCAGGTGATGGCCGATAGTTCAGACAGTTTCTTCGCAGGGTAGGAATTCGGGATTTCCAGGCGATGACAATTCAGGCAACCCGAGTTTTGAACGAGAAGCTTCCCCTTCGCGATCACCGCTTCGTCGGTGGGTGCAACCCGATCCGGCGCGGGTTCGGCCTTGGATTCCAGATACGCGGCAAGGTTGCCGGCCTCGTCCGGTGTCAGACGGAAATTCGGCATCCGGATCCATTGAAAGTGCGCTTCCGGCTGGCGCAAAAACGCGACCAGCGTGCCGGGAGTGAATTTCGCCTTGACCCCCTTTTGCGAAATCTTTCCGGGAACGGGTGCCTCGCCGGATTCCGGCGAGGTATGGCAGGCGAGGCAGTTCAGTTTGTCGTAAAGCGCTTTGCCTGCAGCCGCGTCACCGTTGCCCGGAGCGGCCGGGGTCGCATTGTCTTTCAACGTGGCGAGATAAGCCGCCACGGCATCGGCATTCCCCTTGGCCTCGGGCCCGGTGAAAACCGCTGGCATGGGCGTCCCGTTCCGCAGGGCTTGCGGTTCCTGAATCCAGGCGGCCATCCAGGCGAATTGTCTCCGTCCCCCGATGCCGGCGAATTGCGGCGCGTCGGCCTGGAGTTCCGGCATCCGTCCGCTTTCCACCGCATGACATTTTCCGCAGCGAAACTCCCCAAAAAGTTCCCGGCCCGTGTGCCGAAGTTGCGCCTGCTGAAGCGCCGGCGAGGCGTTGTAGGTCCAGAGGGCCAGCGGCACGGGCGAGATGGGAACCTCCTTGTTGGACCAGAAGAGTCGCAGAAAGGCGTCGCCCTTTTCGGGCCCGTGATATTCCACCCGGACGGCGTTGGGGCCCTTGTTCAAACGCACGGGAGCACCGCTCAGACGCTTGCCATCCGAGGACTGCCCGGCAAGTGCCGGCGCCGTGCCGACCGTCATCTTCAAGTCGCCCGAAAACTCAGCGTGAAAGGTGTATTCGGCACGCAGTTCCGAAGTCAG
>JAYTHD010000459.1:0-3212 GCA_043732975.1 Verrucomicrobiota bacterium | reverse complement strand
GGTGCCGGCGGTCGTGGGCACGGCGAGGACGGGCAGGGGTGCCTGGGAGAGCGGCAATCCCCGGCCGATGACTTCCAGATAGGCGAAGGGATCCCCGGGATTGGTGGCCAGGGCTGCGGCCGCTTTGGCGGCGTCGAGCACGGCCCCACCGCCGACGCCGATGATCCCATCCGCACCGGCGGCGCGGAGTTGGTCGGCGAGTTGGACGACGAAAGCGAGGTCCGGTTCGGCCTGTTCCGTGGTCCAGGCGAGTGCCAGCACTTGGACTCCGGCGGCGGCAAGGGATCCGTGAATGACCGGATGGCGGTGGGAGTTCCGACCCGTTAGAAGTGCCAGCCGCCGACCGAGAGGCTGGGCAAGAACTCCGAGTTCCCGTGCGCGACCGGAACCAAAAACAATTCGGCCCGCGGTGGCGAATTCGAAATTCACGGACGGACGCCTCCCGTCACGGGCGGGCGTTGCGTCCGGGCCTCCTTCAAGGATTGCTCGCGCCGGGCCTTGAACTCAGCGCCGGGAAGCCAAGCCGGCCAGCGCCGTTGGGTGGCGACCTCGGTGCCGACGGCACGAAGAAGTTCCAGATCTTCCAGGGCGCCGCTCCAATCCCAGTCGGACTTAATTTCATCGGACACTTTGTGGTAATCGTGATCGATGTATTCGTTGACCTTGGTTTCGCCATATTCGGGCGGACGATCCCGGTACTCGTCTCCCGCCTTGGCGTAGAGTGCGGGCAAACCGAGCTTCATGAATTCGAAGTGATCGCTCCGATAGAACCCGCCGCGCTCGGGATGCGCTTCCGGCAGGGTGACGCGGCCCTGATCGCGCGCGGCCTCTTGGAGGACCTGTTCCAGCGTTGAGTTTCCCGCACCGACGATGCGAACATCCCGGGTGCGCCCCCAGGGGTTCAATCCGTCGATGTTGATGTTGGCGGTCGTCTGGGTGAGCGGATGAACGGGATGCGCAGCGTAATAAGCGCTGCCCAGCAAGCCCTGTTCTTCCGCGGTGACGGCGAGGAACAGCAGGCTGCGCGGGGGACGCGGCGTGGTGTGGGCGAAAACACGGGCCAGTTCCAGCAGGCCGGCGATTCCGGAAGCGTTGTCGATCGCTCCGTTAAATATCTGGTCGCCCGCCAGTTTGGGATCGCGTCCCAAATGATCCCAATGCGCGGTGTAAATGAGCCATTCATTCCGTCGCCGCGCGTCCGCCCCGGGGAGCCGGGCCAGAACATTCTTGGATTTCACCGGCCGGGTGGTGTTCAAAGCCCGGAAGGAGGCTATCTGGCCAAGTGGATGACCCCGGAAATTGGGTCGGACCGCTTCCGCCTTCGCGGCTTCGTAGGTGGTGCCGCAATCCGTGAAAAGCTTCTGTGCCCGCTCCAGACTCAGCCACCCGGCGATGTCCACCTTCGGCGAAAGGTCACCCTCCAGGTCGAATCGCTCCCGGCCCCACGAATTGATCACCACAAACCAGGGATAGGCGGCGGGTTTGGTTTCGTGGAGGATCAGGGCGGCGGCAGCGCCACGCCGGCCCGCCTCCTCAAACTTATAGGTCCATCGACCATAATAGGTCATGGCCTTGCCCTTGAACATATGCTCGTCCAGATCTCCGGGATGATTGGGATCGGGAATGGGCGGATCGTTAACCAGAATGATCACCGTTTTGCCGCGGACATCGAGTCCACGATAATCATCCCAGCCATATTCGGGGGCGGTGACGCCATAGCCGACAAAAATCACTTCCGAATCCGGCACGGTGGTTTCGGGTTTCAATCGTGGCGACCAGGCGACGAAATCCTGCGGAAAGGTGAGGCCGGTCGGCGCCCCCGGAGTGCCAAGGGAACCGGTGACGGTGGATTGGACTCCTAAGATGGGGACGTCCTGAGTCCAGGAACCGCCAACGCCACCGGGTTCCAGGCCTGCCTTTTGAAACTGATCAATCAGGTAGGCGACGGATTTTTCCTCGCCTCGCGAGCCGGGGGCCCGGCCTTCAAATTCATCGCTCGCCAGGACCTGAATGTGCTGGCGCAGTCGGGCTTCTTCAATCTGGGGACGTGTTTCCGCACCCACCGTCGTCAGGGCGAGCAACCCCAGCCAGCCACCCCAAACGCCGGGTGAAATGCGGCGCCGTCGCCCCGGCAACCGTTGGCATGATGGGAGGGATTTGAACGATTGGATCGACGCCCGTGCCCGCCATCTGCCGTTGGAATTCATGGAGCAATTGAATCCCAAACTATTTTGAGCGCTATGATATTCGCTGGCTTTTCCGGTGGGCGGCTGGGAAAGGCCGATGGGTGGTGCGGGCGGCTCACGGCGGAGAGTCCAAGCGGCGGTGCAGCACCGGTTTCAGGACCGGCCAAATGTTGCTGGCCACGATCCCATGTCCCTGGGGCGTCGGATGAATGAGGTCGGCTTGATTGAGGGCGGGGAGGCCACCGACGTGTGCCAGCAGGCTGGGGATCAGCGTCGCGTGCTGGGCTTCGGCGACTGCGGGAAAAACCGCGGCGAATTCGGCGGCAAAATCGGCGCCCATATTGAGGGGCACTTGCAATCCAGCCAGGACCACCTCGACGTTGGGATTGCGGGCGCGGGTCCGGGTAATGATGGTGGTGAGGTTGCTGCGGGTGATGGTAGGTGGCAGTCCCCGCAAACCGTCGTTGCCCCCCAGTTCGAGGAGGAGGATGTCAATCGGCCTCTTCAGTTGCCAATCCAAGCGGCGGAGTCCGCCAGCAGTGGTGTCGCCGCTGACGCTGGCGTTGACGACCGAAAAAGGCAGGTGGGCTTGGACGATTTTCTCTTGAAGCAGTGCGGGCCATGCCTCATCGGGAGCAACGCCATAACCGGCGCCGAGCGAATCACCCAGCACCAACAGCGTCCTTTGGGCGCCAAATTCCGATCGGGTCGGTTCCGCCGACTCCACAGCGAAGCCAAGGATAAACCCGCACACCCATCCGCAACGATGCCCGATCATGTCCCCACCATGCGATGTCATTCGTCAAACGCTACGAGAAAAAAGATAAACAAATACAAAGTGACAGGCTCATTGTTGTTGACATTTTCGCGACTCTGACTATTTTGCTGGCACAATGCGAATGGCGCGGATCAAGGTGACGGGGGCAACGGCGGTGTATCACTGCATTTCCCGGGTGGTCGGCGGGCAAATGCTGCTCGCCGACAGCGGCAAGGAGAAGCTTGTCCAAATCCTCGGCAAATTGGCGG
>JAYTHD010000458.1:0-4952 GCA_043732975.1 Verrucomicrobiota bacterium | reverse complement strand
TGCCCAAAGAGCATCGACTCCGCCAATTCCGCGGGAATCGCCACACAATTCACCGGAACAAACGGCGCGCGGGACCGCGGGCTGCCGAAGTGGATCGCACGGGCGATGAGTTCCTTGCCGGTGCCACTTTCGCCGGTGATAAGCACGCTGGTGTTGCCAAAGGCGTGCAGTCGGTGTACCTCGGCAACCACTTTTCGCACCGGCGAACTGGTGCCGATGAGACCGGCGACGTTGCCGCGATTGGCCTCCAGATCCGAGAACGTGGCGAGATGCGCGTCGGCCTGTTCCAACGCCGTTTCCGCCTGACGTCGCCGGGTGATCTCCGCCTGCAGGTTCAGGGTCTGCGCCTCCAGGGCCCGGTTCTTTTCGTGCAGTTCCCGTGAGAGACGGCTGAGTCGCAGATGAGTGGCCAGACGACTCAAGACCTCCTCGGTCTGAAACGGCTTGAGAATGTAGGCCACGCCGCCCGCCCGGAATCCTTCCACGACGCTTTCCATTTCATTGCGGGCCGTGATGAAGCTCACAACCCGCCGCGCGCGCCTCCTCCCGATGTTGCGGAAGTGGCGAAGCGGTGTGCATCACCAGGCGGGGCGGATCCTCGGGAAAGACGTCGAGCAGCCGGCGCGCGACTTGGGCGCCGCTGGATCCGGGCAGGAGCCAGTCGAGGAACACGATCTCCGGACCATGTTGCCGCGCCAGCGCGCTGGCTTCCTCGCCGTTCGCGGCCACCCACACGTCGCTTCCCAACGCGATCAGCAGGCCACCGAGCACTTCACGATTCTCCGGCCGATCATCCACCACCAGCGCGCGGACCCGCGATCCGACCGCCAGTCGCTGCGGTTGCGCTTCTGCTTGCTGGTCGATGGGCACCGGCACGCTGGCCGGCAGTTCGATTTCAAAATGGAAGCGCGAGCCGACGCCGCGTTCCGAGGCCAGTTCCAGACTGCCGCCCAGCAATTCGACCTGACGCCGTGCAATGGCCAGTCCCAGACCGGTACCGCCCTG
Organism: Verrucomicrobiota bacterium; assembly: GCA_043732975.1. Lineage (GTDB taxonomy): Bacteria > Verrucomicrobiota > Verrucomicrobiia > Limisphaerales > UBA9464 > CANIZL01. The sequence continues at coordinate 3,947 of JAYTHD010000458.1, read as the reverse complement.
ATGCTGGGCGCCGCGGCCTTGATGAAACGGCTTGAAGATATCGATCTGCTCCTCCGCCGGGATGCCCATCCCCGTGTCGATGACTTCAAAAAGCCAGCGCCCCGGAGCCGTCGGCCGGTAGTGCAGAAACACCTCGCCGGCCTGGGTAAATTTTACCGCATTGCCGAGCAGATTGATCAATACCTGGCGAAGTTTTCCGGCGTCGCCGCTCACGCCAGTGGACGCGGTCGACGGTGCGGCCAGGCGAAAGCGGATGCCCTTTTCGGCGCAGAGCGGCTGGAGCGTCGCCGCCAGTGTACGGGCCAACTCCCCGAGATCGAAGGCCACCGGCTGCAACTCCATGCGCCCCGCCTCGATTTTCGAGAGGTCCAGGACTTCGTTGATCACGCCCAGCAAATGCTGACCGCTGGCGTGAATGCCGGCGACGCCATCGCGATGTTCGGGGGCGAGGCTGGGGTCGCGGCGGAGCAATTGCGCGTAACCCAGAATGGCGTTCAACGGCGTGCGGATCTCGTGGCTCATGCTGGCGAGGAAGTCCGATTTCGCCTGATTCGCCCGGCCGGCCGCCAACTCCGCCGCCTGCCGAATGCGCACTTCCTCCTGCAGTGTGGCCTGGGCCGCCGCGGCCTCCCGGGTGCGTCGCCAGCCACTGTGCACATAGCCCGTGGCCAACAGGGTGAAGGCGAGCCCGCCGATCAACACCAGCCACGACCGTTGATGCGATTGGGTGGCGGCAAATTGCGCGGTGGGCACGAAGACCACCGCCCAGCGTCGATGGGCAAACTCCAGCCAGGCGACGTCGCCCCGTTGCGCCGGACCGGATTCAAAGATCCGTTCTCCTTCCGGATCCGCATCGTGAAGCACGGCCGCGATGCCGCGGTCCTTCAATTCGCGGAACGCTGCGGCGACCAGATGGGGCACGCGAAAAACAGCGACCGCAAAACCTCGGAGCCCGCTCTGTCGCTGAAGTGCCGTGGAGAGTTGGGCCCGATCGCCGGCGTAAACCGGTAGCAGGACCAGGAAGCCCGCTTCGTTGCCACTGGCCTGCGCGAGCCGGACCGGCGCGGTGGCCACCGGTTCGCCCAGGTCGCGGGCCTGCTCCAACGAACCCCGACGCCGTGCATCGGAGTTGAGGTCAAATCCCAAGGCGGCGGCGTTGGCGGCCAGCGGCTCGATCAGGATGACCGGCACATAGCCACGACGCGGCGTGGCCCGGGTCAGCGTGCCGGTCGTGGTCAATTCGCGAAATTCAAAATCGGGGCACCCGGCCTTCGCCACCGCGGCTTCCATCGCCGCGCGGCCGTGGTCCGGAACCCAGGGATTCCAGGACACCGCCTCCAACTCCACCTGTCGGGACAAGGCGGGTCGAACGAATTCGCGGAATTCCTCGCGCCCGATCTCCCCACGAATCCCGGCCAGGGCCGCCACCGAATGCAACACTTCGATGGAGCGCAGGATTGTGCGCCAATCTCCCAGATGACAAATGAGTTTCCCGTGTCACTTTGCCTTTGAATGTCCCTTCAGAAGCAGATTAATCGCGAGGATTGCGAGTTGATCGTCACCGGTCGCGTCGATGGCGCCGCCGCTCATGAGTTGGAAGTCGAGGTGCTCGCCTTGGCCAAGACCAACGTGCAACACGTCTACGTCAACCTCTCCGGAGCGAACTTCCTTTGCTCCGCCGCCTTGCGGGTCATTCTGCAGGCCAATCGCCAGTGGCACGCGAAGGGCAAGCGGTTCGTGATTTCGCGGACATCCCCGGAAGTCGACCAGATCCTCGACCTCACCGGGATGCGCGAGTTGATTGTGGAGACTCCTTGAGCATGTCCGCCGCGGCAAACATCACCTTGCCGGTCACGCCCGAATTGACGCGCGCGGCCCATGCACGGTTGGAAGCGTTTGCCCAATCCGTCTCGCTGCCCGCCAAGGTGATGTTTGCCGTCGATACGGCGCTTGAGGAATTGCTGCAGAACGTCGTGGATTACAGCGGAGCGCACGTCGTGCGCCTCCAGTTGGCCATCGAAGCCGGTGAACTCCGGCTCGAACTTGCGGATGATGGTCGGCCGTTCAATCCGCTCGCCATCGCCGGACCGGATCTATCGGTCCCGCTGGCGGACCGCGAAGTCGGCGGGCTGGGAGTTCATCTGGTTCGACGCATGATGGACCGCACCGCCTACGAGCATCGTGGCGGCTGCAACCGGATCCAACTGGTCAAGCTCCTGGCTTGAGGCACGCGGAAACCTCATTGGAATTGCCCCAATCAGGCCCCACATTGGTGAACGTGGCCGTCTCTCCCGAAATTTCAGAGCACCGGACCGGCGTCGCTCCAACCGACGTCGTGCCTGTCCCTGCCCGGCTGCCGGAATTGCTCGCGCCCGCCGGCGACTGGGATTGCGTGCGGGCAGCCGTCGAGAACGGTGCCGATGCGATCTATTTCGGTCTGGACCGGTTCAATGCCCGGATGCGGGCCAAGAACTTCACCGAGGCGGATCTCCCCGCTCTCATGGCGTTTTTGCATCACCGCGGCGTGCGGGGCTACGTCACCTTCAACACGCTGGTGTTCACCGATGAACTTCCCGCCGCCCGCGACTACCTGCGGAGCCTGATCGCGGCCGGCGTGGATGCCGCCATCGTCCAGGACGTCGGGATCTGCCGGCTGATCCGGCAGTTGTCGCCGGATTTTCCCATTCACGGTTCGACCCAGATGACGATCACCAGTGCCGCCGGCGTGGCGTTGGCGCAAGCGTTGGGGTGCGAGCTGGTCGTCCTCGCCCGGGAAAATTCGCTGACTGAAATCAACGCAATCCAGGCGACGCAACAGGCCGCCTTTGCCAGCAATCCCCAGTCGCCGCCGTTGCCGCTGGAAGTGTTCGTCCACGGCGCACTGTGTGTGGCCTACTCGGGGCAATGCCTGACCAGTGAATCCCTGGGTGGTCGCAGCGCGAATCGCGGAGAGTGCGCCCAGGCGTGCCGGATGCCCTACGAACTCGTCTCCGATGGTCAGACGGTGCCACTGGGAGATCGACGTTACCTGCTGAGCCCGCAGGATCTGTCCGGAATTGAAGTGCTCCCGGAATTGGTCCGTTCGGGGGTCCGTTCGCTGAAAATCGAAGGCCGGCTCAAAAGCCCGGACTATGTCGCCAGCATTACGCGGGTTTATCGGCGGGCCCTGGATCGCCTGCGCCCATCGACCGCCGCGGGCGATGCGCTGGCGGCACCACCGTCGCGACCGGCGGCCTTGGGCGAGGATGATCGGTATGAACTCGAAATGGCGTTCAGTCGCGGCCTCTACACCGGCTGGTTCCGGGGCGTGCAAAATCAGGAACTGGCCCACGCGCGCTTCGGCAAAAAGCGGGGCGTCCGGCTCGGCCTGGTGACCCGCGTGGAACGGCACCGGGTCCTCCTCCAACTGGAGCAGGCGGTGAAGGCCGGCGACGGCGTGGGCTTCGATGCGGGCCGACCGGACCTGCCGGAGCAAGGCGGTCGCGTGTACACCGTGCGCCCGGTCGGCAGCGGCGGCGAAGTCGCGCTGGAATTCGGTGACGGCCAGGTCGACTTCAGTGCGATTCATCCGGGCAACACCGTTTGGAAAACCAACGATCCCGAACTCGAACGGGAACTGCGTCGCACCTATGCCGGCGACCAACCCCGATTCCAACGTCCGGTCCGCTGGGAAGTCCACGGCCACGCGGGCGCTCCGATGACGTTGATTGTTCGCGATGAAATTGGGCACGTCGGCCAGGTGAGTTCCACCCTGCCGCTGGCCATCGCCACGACGTCGCCGCTCACCACGCAGCGAATCACGGAGCAATTGGGACGTCTCGGCGGCACGGCGTTCCGGCTGGGGTCGGTGGAGAATCGGCTGGAGGGCGACGTCATCCTGCCGGTCAGTGAATTGAACCGGTTGCGACGCGACGCCATTGCGCAACTGGACGCCCACCGAGTGGCCC
>JAYTHD010000457.1:0-8558 GCA_043732975.1 Verrucomicrobiota bacterium | reverse complement strand
CGCGGCGATCCATGGAACCATCGGCAAAACCGCTGATTCCAGGGATTCCCGAGGCTTGTCCACCCATGGCGGTCCCGGTGACGACGCCAAAGAGGAGGTCGTCCCGGGGGATGGGAATGGGATTTCCCGCGAGCAACCCACCGATGCGGATGGCCGTGGCCAGTTTGTTAAGTTCGCGGTCCAGGTGGACCCGATTCTGCGCCTCTACTACCTCGCTGCCATCGGTCGGATCCTTCGGCGGAATCCAGCGGAAGGGCAAGGGCCGTCCCGGAGGTGAGATCTGACTGATTGGGAGATTGTGGTAGATACGACTGCGATGGCGGGCCAGATCAGCCAGGGTGGCGGTGGCTTTCTTCGCCCCGCTGGTCCAATTGACCAAGGCCCAGAGCACCGGCAAGGGATTGACTTTTTGGAAATTGACGGTAGTGGCATTATTGTGGACCGCGGTTTGATCGGGCAATTCCGCCGTCTTTAATAGTCCGCGTTCCCATTCGAGAGTGAAAGTCACCTTGCCTTGGCAGCGGTTGGTTGGAACCTCAAAGGCAAGACTCGTCTCAGTGGAATTGCGTCGCGTCAGGTAGTCGTTGCTGGCTTCAATGCCACGGCCGTCTTTCGGTCGGAGCGTGGCATTGCCGCCATCGCCGCTGACCAGCAGACGGGCCAGGCTGACAGGGACACGGCGATCAGCCCCGTTTGGAGCGCGGAGAAATGCCCGTACCAGGGTGGGCTTGCCGGCCACGAGCACCGCACTGTTTTGCCAGTCCTGAGTCACCTGCACCACCTCGAGCGCAACGATTTCTGCCAACGTCTCACGGGTTTTGAAGACCAGATAGGCGGCACAGGCCTTCCCACCCAATTCAGCGATGGCGGTGGCCGGAACGAAGGTGATTCCGGCCCGACTCGCCTTGGGCACCACCGAATAGACGGCCGCCGGCGCAGCATTGGCAGCGAATTGAAACCGACCGTCATTGCCCGTGGTGGCGGTGGCCGCCAAACCGAATGGCCGGACATTTTGGCGCAATTCCACAGCGATTCCGGGAAGGCCATCCCCATCCTGGTTCACCACACGGCCGGCAATCACACCGATCGGTTGGCCAAAATAGATATCGGGTTTGGTGTCGGCCTTCAGCTTGATAGTCCCGAGCGGGTTGGCGAAGTTATAGGCCGGATGGGTGGCGGTGAGCGTATAAGTATCCGGCGGCAAATTGGCGAGCGTAAATCGACCATCCGCGCCGCTGCGCAGTTTGGCCCCGAGGGGATTTGCGCTGGTGCTCAGAATGATTTCTGCATCTGCAATAAACGGTCCGGTCTTGTCACACGCCTGCAACCGGCCGGCCAGAACGAGACCACCGGTCAACACAAAATTGGCGCGCAATTCGCAGGGGCTGAACATCGGAAACTCGACCTTTATCTCCGCGGGTGTAAACTTCGCTCCGGGGAAGGAACCGGGCCCGGGACGAACCGTCACGCTTTCACCCGCCTTGAATCCGACCAAAATATATTGCCCCTTGGCATCCGTCTCGGCCACCACCGCTTCGGCATCGCCCGTACCGATGATTTTCTGATCCGCGACCGGCAGTCCGCCCTGACTCACCATGCCGACGATGCGGATCACATCGTGTAGAAATATTCGAGTGATCGGCTCCTGGTCGACGGGCCGGATCAGGGCCGTGCCATCCACTGTCACGGGGTCCTCTTCGATGGGTTGCACTCCGGTCGTTTTGTCTCCCGCAATTTGAAGTTTGTAATTGCCCGGGATCATGTTTTCGAAACAGAAACGCCCTTGCGCATCCGTCCGGGTGCGAAAGCTCTTCCCGGCGCGGGTCAGGGTGACTTCCGCGTTGATATTCGCCGTGTTGGTGCTGCGGCATAACCGGGCCAATCCGCAGTAGTTCGCCCCGACAATCCGCACGGGCGCCGCCGCGGCATTGTTGGCGGCCACAGGATCCGCCGTGGCGGCCGAGACGGTTGCGCGATTGATGAACGCCCCCATCTGCGCGGTGCTGGCGTCCAATCGCAAAGTGATGGAACCCCCGCTGGCGAGGCGTGGAATGGTCCATTCGGCCTTGGCACGGTTAAAGGCGGTGCCGCGGGGTGCCGCATCCGCAATGATCGCAAAGCCGGCGGGCAAAGTCTCCCGGACCAATATATCCTTGGCATCGTCCGGGCCCAGATTAGTCACCTTCAGAAAAAAGACTGCCGGCGTATTAATAAGAATCGCGGGATTGGGGGAGACCAATACGTCCTTCCGGCCGGTGGGAAGCGTCACTTCCACCCCGACTTCCTTTTCCATCAAGAGATCGGCTTGAGGTGGCGGAGCCGGCGCGTCGACTTTGAAGACCACGAAGCCCAAATCGTCTTCTCCTAGATTCCCATTGCCCGGAACCGAATCGGGATCCGGAACCGAGGACGCCATGACCTCCGCGCTTTGGGTAAAGGTGCCGGCGATTTGGGCGCGGACCTTCAAGGCAAGTTGGCGCGATTCGCCGGGACCCAGCAGCGGTATCGACCAACGCCCGCTCACCGGGTCAAATCCGCCGCCAATTCCCGCCACCGTGGCACTGACCAGTTCCAATCCGACCGGCAGAACCTCCGCTACAACCACATTGGTGGCGGGGCCCGGACCTGCGTTGGCCAGGGCGACGGAGAGATCCAGAGTGTCGCCCACCACGACCAGGGACGGAGACACGCTCATGCTAATCGACAGGTCGGCCGGGGTAGGTGGGACGACGATGTCGTCGTCATGTATATGGACCACCGCCACGTGGGTCGTGCCGTCGGGTGCCGGCAGCAGACCCGTCAGGACGAGATCGCGATCCGGTCGGGGCAACTTGTCATTCAGGAGAAATACGGTGAGGCTTCCACGGCTGCTTCCCGTCGGGAACACCACGAACCCAAACGGATGCTGATAATCCAAACCGGCCACCGCGGAACCACCGAACTGAAGGAGCGAATCCACGAAGGCCAGCAGGTCGTTATCGGCCGGCGGGGTCAGGGTGAAATCGACTTGAAAACTCCCCTGGCTCTCGCGGACGTCGGATGGCGCCGAAAATGTCAGGGTCGGCAACGGCAGGTTAGTGACGATCGGGGCGGAGTTGGTCAGGTCGACTCGCCGGGTGACGAACCCTGGTACCAATGCCTTTGATTTGAAAGGCTTGGCGGCCAGGGCCGGGGCTGCGACGAGGAGGTGGGTCAGCAGGAGGAGGTACAGGCAACACCCACCGCCCCCCGGAAGGAGCCCCTGCGATTTGGATATTCTGGAGATCATGGCTGCGTGCTTTCTGGAAAATCGACCCAGGCTCGTTGCTCGTGCTGTTCTCCCACGACGTCCAGGCGATGGCGAGATTTTCCGCAATCCTTGGAGAGGCATACCGCAGGCCAATCCCCATTTTCCCATTTTTGCGAGTCTGCGGAAACCAACGGGGCGGTTTTTCGATTCGTCGCGGTCCGGCTCCCGTAATTTGCAGAAAAGCCGAGGCCAGAGAGTCCATGGTGAGGTGTTAAGGGACAGGTGAATTATTTTCTCATGACCCGGACGCGACCTCGATTGCGCCCCTCCGGCTGGACATCCGGCGGTGCCCGCTTGAAATTGCCGGCGCGAAATGATGACAACAACGACCCAGTCTTCTTCCCAATCACCCCGGTTGCTCTCTCCGTTTGATCTGCTTGGATTGCCCCTGCGCAATCGCGTGGTCATGGCCCCGCTCACCCGCGCCCGTGCCGGCGGGCAGCGCGTGCCCAACGCGCTCATGACCGAGTACTACACGCAACGGGCTTCCGCCGGATTGATCATCGCCGAGGCGACGGTCATTTCCGAACAGGGTTGCGGCTGGGTGGATTCCCCGGGCATGTACAACGACGCACAGGAATCCGGATGGAGGGCGATCGTCTCGGCTTTGCACGCGCGGGGCACGCCGATTTTTCTTCAGCTGTGGCATTGCGGTCGCGCCTCCCACAGCAGTTTTCACCAGGGACGTCCGGCCGTCTCGGCGTCGGCCATCAAACTCAATGGAGACACCCTCCACACGCCCATCGGCAAGCAGCCGTACGAAACCCCGCGGGCGTTGGACACCGCGGAAGTCTCAGCGGTGGTCGCCGATTATCGACGCGCGGCGGAACGGGCCAAGGCGGCGGGGTTTGATGGCGTTGAAATCCACGCGGCCAACGGGTATCTGATCGATCAATTCCTCCAATCCCGAACCAACCAACGGACCGATCGCTACGGCGGCACGGTGGAAAAACGATTCCAGATCCTGAAGGAAATCGTGGAATCCTTACTGACCGTCTGGCCCGCGGGCCAGGTGGCCGTCCGCCTTTCGCCCAACGGAAATTTCAATGACATGGGATCGCCGGACTTCCGCGAAACCTTCACCTACGTCGCCCGCCAGTTGAACCCGTACGGACTGGGCTACCTGCACGTGGTGGACGGCTTGGCGTTTGGTTTTCACAATCAGGGAAAGCCGATGACGCTACCGGACTTCCGTGCGGAATTTCGCGGTCCGTTGATGGGAAATTGCGGCTACACCCAGGCAACCGCCGAAGCGGTGATCGCTTCCGGCGAGGCGGACTTGATCGCCTTCGGCCGGCCGTATCTCAGCAACCCGGACCTGGTGGAGCGTTTCACCAACGGCTGGGAATTGAATCCGCCGGCGGACATGAAATCGTGGTCGGCGCCCGATGCCCGGGGCTATACGGATTTCCCGTTTTACAGTCCGCGTTAATCCTCGAAGCCGAAGTTTTATCCGCAGATTTCCTCAGACTATTTTTGAAATTACCGCTTAGTAGTATAGCGACACTTTCAAAAAATGAACCGCGGATGGCGCGGATAACGCAGATACGGAATGACATTTCTTGAATCTATCCGCGTCATCCGTGTCATCCACGGTCAAAATTCTTTGGAGGTATCGCTGAAGTGTTAGTATCTCTCACCCACTGGATGAAGCTCTGGAGAGTTCGCTTTACGCCCCTAACCTGTTGTTTATCTGCGTTAACCCGCCTGAATCTGCGGTTTCTCAACTCGGGTTTCCAAGTTGATCCCCTTGCCCCGCGAGGGTGATGCGGCCCGGCGCCTGACTCTACGGTGTTCCAGCCAAATCCCGAACCCGCTCCCACTGCTGGTCGAGTCGCTTGGGCGATACCGGTTGGGCGGTGCCGAGTTCCTGGGCGAAGACCGAGACCTTATATTCCTCGAGCAACCACCGATATTCCATCTGGGCGGCGCGGGCGGCCTCCGGAAGTTTCGCCGGGGCCGGGAGATTTCGCCAGGCGTCGACATACGGAGCAACGAGCCGGGCGCGCTCCTGATCTTTCAGCGGATTGTTGGTGGCCCGCTCGACCCGCATCAACAAGGCCTTGAGATAGCGGGGCCAATGCGGCAGTTGGGTGAAGGGAAGCGAATCAAGAAAACGCGGCGGCATCAGGGTTTCGATCTCCATGGCCAGCCAGTGGGTGACGACCGGATTGGACGCGGAACGAATTGGTGCGGCGACCGATGCGGGGCGGGAGGCAGGCAGCGTCAATTGGCTGAGATCGTTGAGTCGCAGTCCGGCCGCACCGGAGCGCGACGCTTTAGCGGCGGCCGGACTGCCGCCCAGCGCGACGAGACGGGTGCGCAGTTGGGTGAAGAGTTGGAGGCAATTCCCCACCTGGGTGGCCAGCGTGGACACCAGCCCGGGGAGCTGACTTCGCGCAGTCTCAATAGCCTTGAGAAAACGCGCCTGCGTCAACACCGGCAAGGCGGCCGCGGGCAGCAGATGACGCCGGAGCTGCACCAGGGCGCTCTCCTGCAATTCCTCCACCGGTCCCAGCGGTGCGTAATCCGCCGCGAAGCGAACCAGTTGGCGGAGGTCCCGTTCGAGCCACGCGAGTTCCCGGGCCAGCGCGGTGCCGACCCACTGCTGCACGGCAGGCAGGCTGGACCGCTGGCTGGCGTCACGAGAGCGAAAAAGGCGGAGATTCACATGACCCGCTTCGACTTCCAATCCCGGCCAGGCGTACAGCGGAAAACGAACGTCCTCGAGGACGGTGATCCGCTCGGGCAGATCCCCGAAGGTCCAGCCCGTGAGACCACCCCGCTCCCACTGGCGGACGGCCGCCTGCCAGGCCGGTGGATCGCCCAGGGGACCGTGCGCGGACGCCGGCAGCTGGCGTTTGAGTTCGGCCAGATCCCGACCGGCAGCCAGCACCTGGCGATCCGCGGTGAGCAATTCGATCCGCGGCCGGAGATGCGCGGATCCCGTTTCCCCGGCCCAGGCGTCGGGCGTCACCATCACGCCGTAGCGTTGCGTCAGAAATCGCGCGAGTTCGGTGAGAAAGGCGGCGCCCGAGGGACGGAATTCCCGGACGATTTCCTTCACCTTGGGCGGGAACGGCATCAGCTCGCGACGCAGCATCTTCGGCAAGGCGCGCAACAGTTCCTCAATGCGTTGCTCGCGCAGCCCCGGCACGGCCCACTCGAGCGCGGCGGCCGGCACGCAATCCACGAGCGCCGACGGCAATTGCACCGTGACGCCGTCGTGCTCCTCGCCCGGCGCATAGGCGTAGCGCACCGACACGGGCTGCCCGCCAAACGCCACCGCCTCGGGAAACGCCTCGGGATCGTAGGCCAGTTCCTGCGCGCCGATCAGATCCACCGAGGTGACCTGCAGCATCGTGGGATCCGGCAAACCCCGGAGGAATCGACGCAATTCGTCGAGCGAGGAAATCCCTGTGAAATGGCCGAGATAAAATTTCTCCAAGGCGACATCGACATCGCCCACATCAAAGCGACAGCGGGTCTGCCAGTGTTCGATTTGTTGCCGGACGCCGTGGTTGTGCGCCACGAAGGGAAACTGGGTGGCGATGCGGGCATCGAGACCGCCCTCCGGCTCGGGCTGCGCCGGCTGCCGCAGCGCATCGCGAATCTCGGCGTCGGGATCAATGCCCTCAACCGCCTGATCGTGCCGATTCCGGAGCGGATCCGGGAAAAGATTCTCCGCCACCAGGGCCGACCGGATGAACAGCAGCGTCGCCGCCGCGGGCGCAATGTTTCCAAAAGCCACTTTGCGCCGGGCGATTTCCAGTCCGTGAAAACGATGAATCTCCTCCACCAACACGCGGCCGGCCTCGGGGCTCCAGTGCGGATTCTGATGCGTCACCGCGCACAAATGGGGGGCCAACTGGAGGATCCACTGCGGATCGATGCCGGCGATCGTGCGGATGAACACCTGCGAGGTCTCCACGATTTCGCCGGCGACGATCCACGCGGGCTGTTTGGATTTCGGCTCGGCGGGTGCCGCCGCGGCCCGGCGCTCCTTGCCGGGCGGCCCCTTGCGCGGTGACTGGCCGCGTTCAAACAGGACGGAGCCGGGAAACAGCGCCACGATCCGGTTGCCCGCCGCCTTGTATTCATTGCGATCCTCGCGCACCGCCACGTGACCCAGCAGACCACTGAGCACCGAACGATGAATCGCATCGTAGTCCGCCGAACTTTCGTTGAGTCGCAGGGTGCCCAGATTCTCCAGCGCGCCGTGGAGTTGCGCGTAAAGGTCCTGCCATTCGCGCATCCGGGTGTAGGACAGAAATTGCTGACGACAGAACTGCCGCCGTTGATTTTGCGTGCGGAGGATTTCCCACTGGTCGTGCACCGCGTTCCAGAGGTTGAGCAGGGTCAGGAAATCGGAACGGGGATCGATATGCCGTCGATGCGCCGCATCCGCGGCCTCCCGTTGATCCAGCGGCCGCTCCCGCGGATCCTGAATGCTGAGGCCGGCCGCGATGATCAGCAACTCGTGCGGTGCGTGCTCGACCTGCGATTGCAGCAGCATCCGGCCCAGAGTGGGATCAATGGGCAGACGGGCGAGATCGCGTCCGAGTGGTGTGAGCTGGCGTTCGGCATCGAGCGCACCGAGTTCCTGCAGCAGCGCGTAGCCGCCCGAAATCGCGGCAGGTGCGGGCGGATTGACAAAAGGGAACGTCTCGATTTCGCCGAGTTGAAACGCCTTCATCCGCAGAATGACCTCCGCGAGATTGGCCCGCTGGATCTCCGGCTGCGTGAATTGGGGACGGGCCAGGAAATCCTCCTCGGAATATAGCCGGATGCAAACGCCCGCCTCGACCCGTCCCGCGCGACCCTTGCGCTGATCCGCGCTGCTGCGGGACACCCCCTCCACCGGCAACCGTTTGGTCCGGGTCCGGGCCGTGTAACGACTGATGCGCGCCAGCCCGGAATCAATCACGAAGCGGATGCCCGGAATGGTGAGCGACGTCTCCGCGATGTTCGTGGCCACCACGATTTTCCGACGGTCACTGGGGGCGAAAACCTGCTGTTGGTCGCCCGTCGCCAGTCGACCGTACAGCGGAATGATCTGCGCCTCGCGGCCGATGCGGCCTTCGAGTTGATCGGCCGTCTCCCGGATGTCCCGCTCGCCCGGCATGAAGATCAGCACATCGCCCGCGGTGGAATTATCAAGCGCCTGCAACGTCGCCCGCACGGCGCCGTCGACAAAACTCAGCTCCCCGCGATCCTCCGCCTCTGTGTCCAGGGGCTGATAAAACACCTCCACCGGATAGGTCCGGCC
>JAYTHD010000456.1:0-5251 GCA_043732975.1 Verrucomicrobiota bacterium | reverse complement strand
AGACAAAAAAGCCGCGGCCGGCCGGTGTCAAACGCACGGACCCAAATAGACCGCCGGTGGGCGGAATTTCACGACCCTCCCGCACCGCGACGTGCCCCGGCTCTTCCGCCACGCCTTGTGCCTCCACGGAGTATGGCTAGCGTTGCCCTGTGAATTCCGTGAACTTCCGGCCGGGGCTGGCTCGATGGGGCCTCGGTTTGCTGATGCTGTGGGGTACCATGTCCGTGGTTCTTCCGGAAGACAGTCCCGCCAACACCAAGCCGATCCGCCTGCGCACCGGCATCATCGCCACCCCCGTCCCAGCCAAAACCACCGGCCGGACCGCTGCCGAGGCCGCCACGGAAATCGGCGTGGATGGACTGTGGCTCGTGCAGTTTCAGGGACACTTCCTGCCGGAATATCGCACGGCGTTGGCCGCCCTCGGTGCCGAGCCGCTGCATTTCATTCCCGACGACACCTTCATCACCCGCCTGAGTGGCACTAAACTCTCCGCCCTGCGGGCGCTGCCGTACATCCGCTGGGTCGGCGAATTTGAAGCCCGTCACAAAATTGATCCCCGGCTCACCCGCCGCCTCGCCGCGGAACCGGGCGCGACACTGAATGTTCACGTCCTGCTCCGGCCCGAACTCTCGGCCGTCGAACACGCGGTCATTGCCCGGCAACTTCGCGCCGCGCCGCGGACCCACTCCACCCGCCTCGGTGGCGTCACCACCGGACAAGTGCGCGGTCGGCAATTGTATGAGCTGGCGAAATCCTCCGGCGTGCTGTGGATCGAACCCGCCGCACGCATGCGTCTCTTCGACGGCGTGGCGACCGAGATCGTCATGGGGGAGGAAAACCCCGCCGGCAGTCTGGCGGAGCTTCACAAGCTGGGCTTTGACGGCCGTGGAGTGACGGTTTCCGTGGCCGATTCCGGACTCGATTCCGGGGATGTCACGTTTCTGCACCCGGACATCGATGGGCGCGTGGACGCGCTCTTTGCCTATGGTGGCCTGCCCGATGCGAGTGATGAACACAGCCACGGCACCCACTGCGCCGGCATCGTGGCGGGCAATGGCGCCACCGGGGAAGTTGACGATGGCGGGTACCTCTACGGATTGGGCATCGCGCCCGGGGCCCACTTGGTGGCGCAGCGGATTTTCGACGGCGCCGGTAATTATTTCCCGCCACCGTCTTATGAGCAACTCACGCGCGACGCCGTTCGTAGCGGAGCCTATGTCGGCTCCAATTCCTGGGGCGATGACACCGGCGGCCAGTATGATCTGAGCGCGGCGGAGTTTGACGCCTTGGTGCGGGATGCGGATGCCCTCACTCCCGGGGATCAACCCTACGTCTTGGAGTTCAGCGCCGGAAATGCCGGCCCGGGCGGGCAGACGATCGGCTCCCCGGCCGTGGCGAAAAACGTCATTGCCACCGGCGCTTGCGAAAACAATCGCTTCAATTTGGTCCTGTATGCCGAGGGCCAGGAAGTCATGGCGGATTTTTCCAGTCGCGGACCCTGTGAGGACGGACGGATCAAACCGGACGTCGTCGCCCCCGGGACCTGGATCGCATCGCTCCGTTCCATTTTCGCCTACGACAACAACGCCTGGGCGCCGATCAGCGATCATTACCTGTATCAGGGCGGGACTTCCCAGGCCGGTCCCCACGCCAGCGGAGCGGCGGCGGTCATGGTTCAATGGTATCGTGAGACCCACAGCGGACTCACGCCCTCGCCTGCCCTGGTGAAGGCGGCACTGATCAATTCCGCCGACGACATGGGCACGGCGACCATTCCCGATGATGGCGGGGATCTGATCGGCGGCGCGGCGCCGCCCAAACCTCCCGCACTGGCGGGCGTGGCCAAGCCGCAGGACGATACCACCGGTGGAACCGTGGTTGGCGATACCGCTCCCGTGCCCAACAATGACGAGGGCTGGGGTCGGATCAATCTGGTGAACCTGATCCATGGTGATCGCCGCTACCAATTGATCGACCAGGGTCCGGAATTGCAAACCGGGCAGGTATGGGAACAGCGCGTGATTGTGGGTCCGGAAAATCCGCTCAAGATCACGCTGGTTTATACGGATGTTCCGGCGCTGCCCGCCGCGATTCCCGCCCTGGTGAATGATCTCGATCTCGAAGTCACCGGGCCCGACGGTTCGCTCTATCGTGGCAATGCCTTTTCCGAAGGGGAGGGCGTCGCTGGCACGCCCGAGGGAGATCGCATCAACAACGTGGAAGCGGTCCATCTCTCCCTGCCGCAAGCGGGCGAATGGCTGGTGCGGGTACGGGCCCACAATGTGGTGGGGGACGTCCATCGCCGAACCAACGCGGCACCGAAACAAGATTTCGCCCTGATCATCTCCGGAGCCCTCCCGCTACCGGGCGAAGGTGTCATCTCCTTCGATCGCGCCGGCTACCGCGCTCCGGGAGTGGCGACCGTGCGCCTGACGGATTTTGATCTGGCAGGACAAACGAATGTTACGGTGCATGTCGCCAGTTCCCGTGAGCCCGCCGGTTTCGATCTCGCCCTGGCGCGTACCGGCAACGCGGCCAGTGGCTCCTTCGTCGGCTTCGTCAACCTCGCCATCGGGACCACCAATGCCGCCGACACCATCCTGCAAGTCACCCATGCCGACCAACTCACCGTCACCTATCAGGATGCCCATCCGGCGGGTTCGCGCGAAGCCACGGCACTGGTCGACCTGGTGGCGCCGGTCATCGCGTCGGTGTCGATCAACCCGGCGTTTGGACGCGTGACGCTCACCTGGGTGACCAGCGAACCGGCCACGGGACAGATTCATTACGGACTGACCAACGCGGTCACCAATCTCGTCAGCACGGTGGGGCTGGCGATTGACCATCAGGTGGTCCTCCCGCCGTTGCTTGCCGATGCGACCTATTATTTCTATGTCGTCGCTGCCGATGCCGCCGGGAATACCACGACCAACACGCTCCCGGGCGGCGTCTATTATCGCTTCACCGCGCCCGCCCCGAAGACGGCCCTGCTGGTCTATTCGCCGGAAGCGGAACTCGACCAATTCGCCGACTCGCCTTATCCGGGAATCGAGAATTGGACCGATCCCCTGGACGCGCTTGGCATCAATTACGAGGTCTGGAATACAGCCGATAAGAACGGCCAGGCGCCGACCATCAATGAACTTTCCCAGTACCGGGTGGTGCTGTGGCGTCCGGACGAACTGGCCGGCCCGGTACCCGGATTCACCACCGCCTTGACCAGCTACATCAACGGTGGCGGGACCCTGTTTGTGTCGTCTTATGATTTGCTGTCCCATCTGACCCAGCCGGCCGATCTGGTCTTTCGCACCAATATCCTGCACGTCGCCAGCTTCGACGAGAACCAGGGGGCGACCGAATTGAAGGCTGTGCCCGGAGATCCGGTGGGAGGACACCTGGACGTGAGCCTCGACTACAGTGCCTTCCCTACCGGCTTCCTGATTGATTTGCTGGGAATCGTCTGGGAAAGCGGACCGGATCATCTGCGGGTGGCGGCCGATGCGGCGGGAAGTCTCACTCAGGAAAATGGGCGCATCGTGGGTCTGCGTTATCCACGAACGGGAGCGGACAGCGTGGGGCGGGTGATTTTCTGGTCGCTGGCTTTTGAGGCCATCCCGCTGACGGGCGAGGGCGGGAATAATCGAACCGAACTACTGGCGCGCGCCCTGGCGTATCTGGTGCCCAGCCTGCAGACCGGTGCCGCGTTGGCCTTCGATCAAAGCGCGTATTCCGTGCCGGCGAATGTCGTGCTGGAAGTCGCCGATGCCCGTCGCCAGGCCGATTCCACGGTCAACCTCTCCCTTCAGGTCGGCAGCGGTCCGGCGCAGACGCTGACCCTCGCCGCCACGCCGCAAAAGGGCATTTTCCGCGGCCGGGTGACCCTGGTGGCATCGAATGCACCCACCGCCGCCGGCCGCTTTCCCGCTGCTCATGGCAATCTGCTCAAAGCGACCTATGTGGATGCCGCCAATCGAAGCCTCGCCGGCGAAGCGATGGTCGACACCATCAAACCCGTCATCTCCGGCATCACCACCGATCCCGCCTACAACGAGGCCGTGATTTCCTGGGACACCGACAAACCCGCGGACGCGCTGGTGCGGTTTGGTGAATCGGGCGGTGACGATTCCTTCCTCACCAAGACGGCCTATTCCGCGGAACTGGCGACCCGCCACGAAGTGCAACTGCGCGGCCTGCTGCCGGACAAGACCTATTATTTCCAGGTGGTGAACCGCGACGCCGCCGGCAACACGGCCACCGACAACCGGGGCGGGAAATACTACACGGTCCGGACGTTGACCCCGTTGAAACCACCGGTGCGGGATGATCTGGAACACGGCCACGAAGGCTATGCGGTGTTCAACGACAGCGGCGGCACGGGCAGCATCATCGGTGATGAAGGCGACGGGTCCGACCTGGCCCAGGTGGGCTGGCAGTTCGGTACGCCGGAAAACCGCCATCAAGTGCAGGCGCACAGCGGCACCAATTGCTGGGGCACCAATCTCAAGGGCGAGGCCACGGACTTCGCCATCAGCGATCTGATCACTCCGGCCGTCAGCCTGGCGGGCGGCAATCATGCCACCCTGCGTTTTTGGCATACTTTCGATTTTACGCAGACGGACACCGGCGATGACGGCGATGTCTTTGGCGGCGGCGATCTGGTGCAGGCCGCACAGGTGGCCATCTCCACCGACAACGGCGCGGCGTGGACCACCATCTACACGCCCGGTGCCGACAGCACCGACGGTTGGGAAGAGGTCAGCGTGGATCTCACCCGCTTCGTCGGCGCGACGGTGCGGTTCCGTTTCAACTATCAGCTCTTCAGCTTCAATGCCACCGACCGATTGGGCTGGTTGGTGGACGATCTGGCCGTGGACCTGAATGTCGTGGCCAGCAGTCGCGTGGTCGTCAGCAACAATCTGTCCCAGGCGGGCTTTGTTTTGGTGGGCCCCTCCGTCGCGGCCGCCGGCAGCGGAATGCTGTGGAGCACCAACGTGCCGCCCGGAGACTACGTGATCCGGTGGTCGGGTGTGCCCTATTATACGACACCGATTGCCCAGACCAACCACCTGGGTGTTTCCACCAACGCCCTGGTTTTCCTTGGTCGATATTCCTTTCCGGACGTCAACGCCAACGGCATCTCTGATCTTTGGGAGACCCACTTTTTTGGCCGCCTGTCACCACTGCCGGCATCGGCGGATCACGACGGCGATGGCGTCAGCGACCTGGGTGAATTCCTGGCCGGCACCAATCC
>JAYTHD010000455.1:0-2383 GCA_043732975.1 Verrucomicrobiota bacterium | reverse complement strand
CACCATTCTCAACGTCACCGCGACGGGGGTTGGTCTGACCTATCAATGGCGCAAAGACGGTCGCAATCTCCCGAACGGCGGCCATGTGAGCGGATCGACCTCCGCCAACCTGACCCTGAGTTCCGTCAGCAAGGATGACGAAGGCATCTACAGCGTCGCCATCTTCAATGCGGCGGGCAGCGTCATCAGCAAAAACGCCGCCGTGCGCATCTCGCCGTTCGATATCAAGAGCGGTCTCGCGGTCCATCTCAAGCTGAACGAGGCGAGCGGCACCACCGCCGCCAATTCGGCGACCGGCGGCAGCGCCGGTGCGTTGACCGGGACCGCTTCCTGGGGCGCCGGTCTCATTGGCAACGCGTTCAACTTCGACGGAGGTTCCTTCTTCTTCGTTCCGAACTACACGAAGGCCAAGTCGGCCATCAGCGGCTCGGCCTGGGTGAAATTGCCCGCCGGTATTGCCACCGACGTGGTGATCGCCCGCAATGCCCAGGGGGCACTGACCGTCAGTGGTGGGGCTCAACGGATTGTCGGTCAGTTCGAATTTGGATTCACCTACGATGCGGGTGCGGATCAATTGCTGCCGAGTGCCGCGGTCGGCATTGGACCGAACGTCGCGCGGGCAACGGCGACCACGGCGTTCCCGGTGGGAAATGCCTGGCATCTGGTCGCCTTCACGGCGGACGGCGCCCAGCTCCGTCTCTATTTGGACGGCGCCGAAGTGGCTCGGGCCGACTATCTGGCCCCCATCAACCCGCCTGATGTTCCGTACATCTCGGTGGGTGCCCGGCTGAATCTCGACAGCAACGACCCGCCGGTGCTGGGACCGGATGACACCGCGCCCAACTATATCGCTGGTTCCGTTGACGATCTGGCGATCTGGACCCGCGGTCTTGCCGCCAGCACCATCCAGGCCATTTATACCGCCGGCAACGCGGGCAAGGATGTCGAGACGGTGGTGGAACCCAAACCCGCGCCGCTCGGCCCGACCGTCACGCTCGTTCCGACGGGCGGCAAGCTCGGTGATCTGGCTTCGCTCCTCAACCTCACCGTTGATGCGGCGAACAAGACCATCCGCGCTGATCTCCCGGCTGACCGTACGAAGCCGGCGTTCCTGACCATCGCCCCGGGGGTGACGATCCTCAGCGTGAAGATCGACAGTAATCAATTGGTGATTACCTACCAGTAAGACGTCGCGGACACGTCCCGGGTGGCGGCTTCAAATAGCCACTCGGAATTCGGAAGACCGGGCCTTCGGGCCCGGTTTTCTTTTACATCGGGGGTCGACGCGAGACGTTGGGTGCCGTCCGGCGTGGCAGCGAATGGGCTCCGGACCTGATCAATGCCAGTTTCCAGTCAATGAATCCCAGCTCTCAAGGGAGGTCCGTCACGCATCGACGTTGGTGCGCGGGCGCCTGTATTTTTTGGATCCTCGGGCTGCTGCCTGGCGTTCGGATGCCAACAGCCGGAGCGGAAGTGACGCGGGGCGCCTGGACTGCCGGCGACGGACACCGCTGGACGACGTTGTCCCCCCGATCAAAATCCTCAAAATCCGGATTCCAATGGATCGCCCCAACGGCCTCGGGAATTCTCTTTACCAATATCCTCAGTGATTTCGACGGTGCCGCCAATCGCACGCTTTATAATGGCAGCGGTGTCGCAACTGGAGATGTGGATGGCGACGGTTTGCCCGACGTTATTTTCGCCAGCCTTGGCGGGGACAATCAGCTGTTTCGCAATCTCGGTGACGGGCGATTCACCAATGTGACGGTGGCCTCCGGATTGGGACAACGGATTCCCCAGACACGTGGAGTTGTTTTGGCGGATCTGAACGGCGACGGTTTTCTGGACCTACTCCTCGCGGTGAATGGCCGGGGCGCCCTTTGCTTTACCAATGATGGTCACGGCCATTTCACGGACGTGACGGCGACCGCGGGGACTCAGGGCCCATGGGGTTCGACCAGCCTGGCGTTGGCGGATGTCGACGGCAACGGAACCTTGGACCTGTACCTCGTGAACTACCGCACCGAGGACATCCGTGATCGCGGCCGAGCCCGGATGTCGATGATCAACGGCCGTCCCGTGCTGCGCGGATCGGCGACCAACCGGTTTGTCATGATGAATGGTCGGTTGGAGGAGACCGGGCAGCCGGATCAGTTTTTTCTGAACGATGGTCAGGCGCATTTCACGGCGGTGTCCTGGACCGGGGGCGCCTTCCGCGATGCTGCAGGAAAACCGCTCACGGAGCCGCCGCTCGACTGGGGCCTGGCCGCCGGCTTCCGCGACCTGAACGGCGACGGCGCCCCCGACCTGTATGTTTGCAACGATTACTGGACCGTCGACCGCCTGTGGTGGAACGACGGTCACGGAAATTTCCGCGCGGCGG
>JAYTHD010000454.1:0-7515 GCA_043732975.1 Verrucomicrobiota bacterium | reverse complement strand
ACTTCACCCTGCGTTCACTCGCCTGCCTGCCACGTTGTCCCGGTGTCTTCGGCGGCTCGCGCTTCATTCGTCCTCGTCATTTGCTGTTTCTTCTGGGCTTTCAGCTTTCCCCTCCTGAAGGCGCTGGTGGAGGTCGGTCATCAGGCGGTTCCCGAGGCGTCCACCGTGTTTCTTTCCAGCCTTTGCACCGCGCTCCGGTTCGCCGTCGGCGCCTTGGTGCTGGCCGTGATTCAATTTCGCAGCCTGAGCCGGATCACCGGGTCGGAATGGCGCCAGGGAGCCGGGATCGGATTTCTGGGTGGATTTGGCCTGGTGCTGCAGATGGACGGCATGGCGTATACCCTGGCCTCCACTTCGGCATTTCTGACCCAGGGTTACGTGGTCCTCATCCCACTTTGGATGGTCTTGAAATCCGGCCGGCTGCCGGCGGGATCGGTCGCCGTGGCCAGTGTGCTTTCCGTGATCGGGGCGGGGTGGCTGGGGTGGCAGGGAGGCATGGGCGGGGGCCTCCATTTCGGCCGGGGGGAGTGGGAGGCGCTGGCGGGGTCGGCTCTGTTCGCCGGCCAGATTCTGTGGCTCGAACGGCCTGAATTCCGGGCCAACCACAGCCTCCACGCCACCCTGATCATGTTTGTCGTGATGGCGCTGGTGACGGGAATATTGGCGTGCGGAACCTCGCCCGGGCCCGGTGCCTGGATCCAGGTGTATCGAACTTGGGAGTCGATCGTCCTTTTAGCCGTGTTGGTCGTCTTGTGCACGATGACGACCTATCCGTTTGCCAATCACTGGCAGCCCAAAGTGTCGGCGACGCAGGCCGGCTTGCTTTATTGTTCGGAACCTGTCTTCACGAGCTGGGCCGCGCTGTTTGTTCCCGGCCTGATTTCCCGTTTCGCCGGCATTCCGTATCCCAATGAAGCGCTTACGTGGAATCTGCTGGGCGGCGGCGGGCTGATCCTGATCGCGAACGTCTGGCTGCAACTCCGGCCCCCGCCGCCGGTGACGCCGCCGGAGGTTGAGTCGCCTGCCAGCGGCGGATGAATTCGCCGATCAACCGGCTGGCGGCCTCGGAGCGATCACGGGCGGGTTTCAGGACGTCTTTTTCGTGATCAATCTCCTGTCCGGTTCCCCCGAGGCCGGCGGCCACGTTGGTCAGGCAGCTCAAGGCGGCGACGCGCAGGCCGCACTGACGCGCCACGATGACTCCCGGGACGGTGCTCATGCCCACGGCGTCGGCACCCCAACGGCGGAAGGCCCGGATTTCGGCGGGTGTTTCGTAGCTGGGGCCGCTGACCGCCAGATACACGCCGGTGTGCAATGTCATTTGTTCCTGCTTCGCCGCGCCGGCGAGGAGTTGACGCAGCGCCGGATCGTACGCCTGGGTCAGATCCACAAAACGCTTGCGCCCCGGCCACTCGGGTCCGCGAAGTGGATTGACGCCGAGAAAATTCAAGTGGTCGGTGCAGGCCATGAAATCACCGGGACGGAACCCGTGGCGAATTCCACCCGCTGCGTTGGTGAACAGGACGGTGTTCACGCCGAGCGCCGCCAGGACACGAATGGGAAACGTCGTTGCACTCAGTTCCTCACCTTCATAATAGTGGGAACGGCCATTGAGGATCGCGATGCGAATGTCGTGCCAGCGGCCGATCACGAGGCTTCCGGCATGCCCGGACGCGCCGACTCGGGGAAAGCCCTCGAGTTCCTCGAACCGCCACACCCGTTCGGGAACGACGGCGTCCACCAGTGGCGCGAAGCCGCTGCCGAGTTCCAGTCCGATGCGGGGAGGCTCCGGCAGTTCCCGCAGGATTTGCCGCGCCACCGTGGATGGATCCGGCAAGCGGTGTGGTTTCATGACGGAGCGGGGGATCACTCGCCAGCTCGGTTACTCCCGCAGGACCGCTTCCAATTCCTCCGCGTCGAGCAAGCCATCCCCGTTGCGATCATAACGTTTCAAATCGGCGTTCGGTCCGCGCCAGATTCGAAATTCAATCAGGTTGAGCTTTCCGTCCTTGTTCAAATCACGACGAGCCATTACCGCCGCCGCGGTGGCCGGAGTTGCCGGGGCGGCACCCGGTAATGGTACCGGCGAGGGAATCGGCTGGGTAGGTTCCGGTGGCGCGAGTTTCAACTCGGCGACCCGCGATTGTCGCAGCCCCGCCGTGGCCAGTGTGAGGGGGCTCTCCGGGAAGCCAGTGACCAGCGCGTCGAGATAGGCTTCATACTTGGTGGGTTGATTGAGCCCGATGACGTCGTGGCTGAAGGCGAGTAGAAACAGGGATTCAGCATCGGGTTTGGGCGCGTTCGCCAGCAGGGTCACGACTGTGGTGAAATCGCCGGCGAAGAACGCGTGGATGGCCCGCTCGCGCATCGGCAGGGCCGCCAGTCGCGGGCCAAGATCGAGGGTCGTCACCCGATCCGACACACGTCGAATCTCCGGTACGGTCAAGAACGGTGCCTTCTCAATCCGCACCAGGGGATAGCCCGTCACCTGGGATTCCTGATTCAATCCCAGGTAGAGATGGGTCGCATCGGCGGCGAGCGTGGTGACAGGCCGGCCAATCAAAAACCAGCCCAGCCATTTGCGACTGGCACTGTGCAATAGCATGACCCGGGTCCGTTCGGCGGCGAGGGGATCCACGACGGCGAGCCACAGGTACGGTCCATCTTCCACCAGCGCGCGGACACCGCCGGCGATCCGGCTTTGCGGAGTGACCGGGTCGAGTGGCGTGCGCAATTCCTTCGCGAGCCGTGCGAGGCGTGCCCGTTCCCGCATCCGTTTTCTAACCGCGTCGGCCTGGCGCGTGACTATCTCGTCGCGCAGCGCGGCGGTGGGTCGCAGATGCGGGCCGAAGGTGCGGCCCCAACCGCCAGGAATCGTGGTCCGGAAGGGCGCCAGGTGATGTTCCATCGACCCGGATTCTGCCAGCAGAAAATGCAACCCGGCGTCGCTGCCCAACCAGAATCCGCCGCTGTGATCACCCAAGGCGGCGGTCCAAGTCAGATCCGTGCTCCGGGGAATGACGTTCAAGGCCTCGTCCCGCAGGAGAGTCCATTGCGGGGCTTCCAAGGGTCGGAAGGCGGTCTCCCGTCCATTCGTTCCGAGGGCCAGCAGCCAATCGGCGGAGGCGGCGAGGCGATTCCAATGAGCGGCCTCCCGCGGGTTCAAGGCTGGAGCGGGCGGCTCCGATGGGCGCCAGGCCTTGCCGTCGGGGCGGAGTTCGAACACGTGGCCGGGTTCGGACAGTGTGAAAAAACGCCGGCCCGTTGTCGCAAAACTTTTCACCTGTCGCGAGGTGATGCCTTGCGGTGCGCTGAAGGGGTCGAAGACAAAAGTCTGCGGATCGATCACCACCACACCGCCGTCCACCGCGATCCAAACGCCGTCGGAACGGAGGCGCAGGTCACGGACCGTGTCGTTGGCCAGGGCGCCGCGGACGGCTTCGATGCGGTTCAGGGAGGGGGAATACGTCCACAGGCGTCCTTCGCCGGCGGGCAGATTGGTTTCGCCCCGCGGGCGGGCCGACATCCAGATCCGCCCGTCGCCGGCCACCATCTGATGGACCACGCTCATCGGATCGGTTTCGGGAAACAGAATCGGCTCAAACCGCGGGGCGGTCGGGAAGGCGGGCAGGAGGTCCAGCGGTCGCTCGGCGAAAATCGCGGCGGGCTCCAATGTAGCATTCGCGTTGGTTGAGTTAGTGTTCGCCGCACCCACTGCAATCAGGCTGGTGGCCGCGGCGACCACGAGCCGATGCCCGTGGCGTCGAAGCCGGGAGCCGTTGGGTACCGTCAACCGAATCTTGGGGCAGCTTGCGAAATCAGCCATGGATGCAAAATGAGGTGTGCCTGGAGGGACCGACAATCGTGGGATTCGTCACGCCGCACTCGTGAGTGGAGGGACACTGCGTGCGCGCGTGCGCGGCAATTCCCACGACAGCGACACTTTCAGGAAAGGAACCGCGGATGGCGCGGATAACGCAGATACACCAAGTCATTTTTCGAATCTATCCGCGTCATCCGTGTCATCCGCGGTCAAAATTCTTTGGAAGTGTCGCTGGAGCGTTAATTCGGGAACGAAGGTGATGATGTTCCCGGACTGCGTTCCCGCGGGATTTGGCCACGATCAGTACTTTCGCAGATTCTTTTCCGGGCTCTCACGCGGGCCATTTTGACCCGGTTGGTTGATCCGCGGACGGGCATCCATGGGAAAACCCATCTCGGCGAGCTGTCCCTGACCGGGCATCGGCTTGGGCGGTCCCTCGCTGCCCGGTTGATCCCCGTTCGGGCCCTTGTCGCCCATCTGCCCGCGCAGACCTTCCAGTTCCTGGCCGACCTTCTCGCTCTTGCCCTGGGTTCCCGGGCTGGGCTTCATCCCCATCAATTGCTCGAACGCCTGCTGGGCACCTTCGAGCCGGCCAATTTGTTGTTCCAAAGACTCTTTGTCGCCCGGCGATTTCATGAGCTTGTCGCCCAATTTTTCCAGGGCGGCGGCGAGTTTGTCGCCGGTCTTTTGGGCCTTGGGTGGCAGGGATTGTTTTTGCGGGGCCAGTTCCTGCGCCTGCTGCAGGTGATCCATCGCCTCGCTCAATTGCATGGCCTGGTTTTCCAGATCGGTCGACAGGTCCGATTGGGCATTCAACTGGTCGGCCTCATCCTCATGGATTTTCGCGAGGCGACTGTTGATTTCCTCGAGGGTTTCCTGGGCAATCTGGTGATTCGGACGTTGCTCCAGCGCCTTCTCCACGATTTCACGGGCCATGCGAAGGATGGCGAGCTTTTCGCGCACCAGGCCGACGATTTGTTCGAGGGCCATGTAGCCGCGCGCCTTGTCGGTCTGCTTGTCGGCGAAGAGATCGCGGGACATTTCCAGCTTGGCTTTGACGTCCTTGTCCTCGGGCGTGAGTTGCTCGGCGTCCTCGAGCATGCGCATGCCTTCGGCGAGGGGTCGGGTGTCCAGGTCGGGCAGCGACGGCTCCCGCGGGTTTTGGCGCGGACGGATCGGGGCGGTCACCTTCTGCCAGCCCTGGCGGGTCAATTCCTGGGCCAATTCCTTGCGGTTCGCCTGTTCCCCCTTTTTCGCTTCATGGTGATTCGGATCGATCTTGGTCGCGTCCGTGTATTTCTCGTGGGCGTTGCGGAGGCTTTCCAGACGGCGGGGCGGATTGTCGGTGGCCGCGCGGGCCTCGATTTCGTTCTTGCGCGCCTGCTCCAGCAGCAGGGCCAGAAGCTGTTGTTGCACCAGCTTGAAATTTGACTGGGTGCGTTCGTCCCCGGGTTTCTCAGCAAGAACGCCCCGGTAATTTTCGAGCGCCTGTTTCCAGCGGTAAATGGTCTCGTCCAGATTCGCCTGCTTTGCCGCCAGTCCGGCGCGATACTCGGTGTTGCCCTTCTGGAACCGCGCCCGCCGCGCCAGTTCCTTGTTCCCGAGGCTCTCGACGCGATCCAGCGAGACCAGGGCATCGTCGTACTGTCCAGCCGCGTAGGCGGCGACACCGTGGTTGTAGAGCCAGTGCGGACTCTCGGGCGATTTCTCAATGGCCGCTTCCAGAGCGACGACGGCAGCCGCGGGACGCTCCTGCACCGCCCGTTGCAGTTCCGGCAAGGTCAAGGGCACCGCCGGGCCCAGCGCGGCGCCGTGCCCGGCGGCAGCTGCCGGGGTGGGTGCCGCGGGCGTGGCCGCCGATACGGACAACATCCACAGCCACAGCAAACCACAAGGCCTCATCCGTTGCTTCATAATATTCAAACCGGTGCCGCCAGGGATTTAACACCGACGGCGACCGACCGAGCTTGCGCGCGAACCCGGTCCGCCGCCAACAACAATCGCGCCACCAAGGCCGCCGCCGCCAGTGCCAACGGCAGGGGGAACCACGGCTGATAGTTTTCCATGTTTTCATGGGCCAGCTGTTCCGCCATCGGCTGGAGCACTTCCGCCCGGATCCGCGCCAGCACGTTATTGTTATTCCCGGGTTCAAAGCGGTAGTACTTGCCTTTGCTCGCGTTGGCGATGCGCTTCAAATTGATCTCGTTGATCCGGCTGATGACGATCTGGCCCGACGCGTTGCGCGCCTCGCCCCCGCCGATGGATGCCGGCAGGGGAACCCGCCCGCCCGTGGTCGTCCCGATCCCCACCGTGACGACTCTGAGTCCCTTGTGTGCCCAATGATAAATCCGGGGCATCAACTCGCCCTCAAATTGCTCGCCATCCGTCAGCATGATCACCACCCGCGTCGGGATGTTGTTGCTCTCGAAATAACGGCCCGCCCGGTCGACCACGTCCGCGAAATCACTCCCTTGCTCATCCATGAAGGCGTCCGGACTGAGGTATTTCAAGGTGGTGCGCAGCGCCAGGGTGTCGAAGGTCAGGGGTGCGTTCAGATAAGCCCGGCCGGCGAAACTGATGAGTCCCACCCGATCCCCGGTGAGCCCTTTCAAATAGGTATCAACGGAATTGGTCATCGCGGCCCAGCGGGTGGGCCGCACATCCGTCACCTCCATCGAGCGGCTGGCGTCCAGGGCGATGATATACGGCAGGCCCTGCATCTCCGTTTTCTCGGCGGGCCGATAGCGCCGGGGCCCGCTGAGCGTGACCAGCAACAGTGCGAAGGCCGCGAGGGTGAGCAGTCGTTCCCAGAGTTTCCGGCGGGGCACGTAGCCCGGGTCCGCCCACGGCCGGTTGCCCGCACCGGTAAACACCGTCCGTAACCGGGTCCGGCGCCGTTCGCCCAGCCACAGCAAAAGCCAGAGCAGACCCGTCAGGACGGGCGTTGCATAAATCAACCACGGATAGGTAAAGCGCATTTCGCGAGGGAACTCGGATTTCGGATCGGGATCTTATACCGGGTCACGGACGGGCGGTGGCGCGTCGCTGGCGGAGCATCCAGTCGTAGAATTTCGGGTTATTATAGGTCTCGGTCCAGGAGTCATGACCCGCCTCCGGGTAGACGGTGAATTGGATGTTCGTGGCACCGATGCGTTTGAACTGGTCGATCATCCGTTCGCTTTCACCGACCGGCACCACGTTGTCCTTTCCGCCGTGAAATACCCATAAAGGAAGGGTCTTCAGGGCGGCGAGCTGCGCCCCGGAAAGCAACAGTGGACGAATCCGGTCCCCACCGCCGCAGATGGGCGCCGCCGAGGCGAACAATTCGGGGCGCTTGGAAATCAAGGTCCAGGTGCCGTAGCCACCCATGCTCAGGCCCGTGACGTGAATGCGCTCCGGGTCGACGCGGAGCGAAGTCTTCAGCGATTCCACCAGGCGGATCAGCGCCTCGTCATCCCACACCTGACCCTCAGGGCATTGGGGCGACACCAGGATGAACGGGAAATCGCGTCCGGCAGCGGCCTGCTTGGGGGGTCCGTGGACAGCGACTTTTTGCAGATTCGTTCCGCGTTCCCCCGCGCCATGGAGGAACAGTGTCAGGGGAAATTGCTCCTGTGGATTGGCCGCGTAATTTTTGGGCAAATACAGCAGGTAACGGAGTTGTACCTGGCGGGAGATTTGCGCGGAAAAAG
>JAYTHD010000453.1:0-5302 GCA_043732975.1 Verrucomicrobiota bacterium | reverse complement strand
GTGGGCGTCCGCACCACTCGCATCTCGCGCTCGAGACTTCATTCGTCGTTCGTCATTCGTCATTTTCCTCCTCCTCTCTCAACCCTCAACGCTCAACGCTCAACCCGCCGCACTGCCCAACCGCGTCCTCTAGCTCGACGGCGCGAACAGTTTCGTTGAACTGCCCGGCGCGGTTTTCACGAACCTCACCGCCGCCACGGTCGAAGGGTGGGTGAAGTGGGAGGAGTTCCGCCAGCACTCCCGGTTCTTTGACTTTGGGGAAACCAATCGCGCCTTCGATCTCCAGAACCGCGCCCGGACCCCCAATCTTCACTTCACAATCTCGCGAGGCCCGGGGGCATCCAACCAGACGACGGTGATCGCCGCCAACGCGCTGGTCACGAATGAGTGGTGTCATCTGGCGGCGGTGTCGGGGCCGGGAGGCATGCAGCTTTATGTCAACGGCGTTTGGGTCAAGAGCAACGCCTACACGGGCAGCTTCGCCGCGACCGGCAGCCGGGGGAACGGATTCCTCGGTCGCAGCGTGTGGAAGCAATTGTATCCGAGCGACCAGGATTTCAAAGGTCAGATGGACGAGGTGCGGGTCTGGAATGTGGAGCGCAGCGCGGATCAGATTCGTGCGCTGATGGATCAACGGTTGAGCGGAGGAGAATCAAACCTGATCGCCTTGTGGAATTTCGACGACGGCACCGCCCGCGATGCGACGGGGCGCAGACGGGACGGCATCTTCCACGGCCAGGCCGTCACCGTGGTGGCGCAACCCGCCCTGCCGCAAGTGTCCCGCGTTCGCGCCGGGGAT
This sequence comes from Verrucomicrobiota bacterium, assembly GCA_043732975.1. Classification (GTDB taxonomy): domain Bacteria; phylum Verrucomicrobiota; class Verrucomicrobiia; order Limisphaerales; family UBA9464; genus CANIZL01. The sequence goes on along the minus strand of JAYTHD010000453.1, from coordinate 4,503 downwards.
TCGCCGACCTCCGGAGCGGAGCCGGTGCTCGACCTCAACGGCCGGAACAGCTACGTGGAACTGCCGCCGAACATCTTCAACGACCTGACGGAAGCCACCGTGGAGGGCTGGGTGAAGTGGAACTCCTTTCGCAAGTTCTCGCGCTTCTTTGATTTCGGAAATACTTGGAAGGCCATGGAGATTTGCAACCAGGAGAACACCAACACGCTGTATTTCAGTCTGGGCCGTCCGCCCTTCAACCAGCAATCCGAGTTGAAACTTACCATGCCTGGATTGCTCCGCACCAACGAGTGGTGCCACATCGCCGCCATCACCGGGCCAGGAGGTGTCAGGCTTTATTTCAACGGTCTCCTGGTGGCCACCAACGCCTATCCGGGAAGTTTTTCGGCCATCACCAATGGCGACCACAACTACCTGGGCCGTTCCAACTGGAAAACCGTGCCGCCCGGGAACGACGAGGACTTGGACGGCCAGATGGACGAGGTGCGGGTCTGGCGCGGGCAACGCAGCGAACAGCAGATTCGGGAGGGCATGTTCAAATCGCTCACCGGCCGGGAGCCGGGACTGTTCGGCCTTTGGAATTTCAGCGAGGTCACCAACGGCGTGGTCAGGGACTCCGGGCCGGGCGGATTCGACGGCCGGATCTTCGGCGGCGTGCGCCGGGCGGATTCCAATCGACCCACGGTTCCTTGGTCCACGATTTCGGGGCGGGTCACGGATTCCAAGGGACTCCTGGTGGCCGGCGCGCAGGTTTTTTTCACCGGTGAGGCGGGCGTGAGGACGCCCTTCGTGGCGGACGCATCCGGGCGATATGTGATTCGCAATAATCTCCCGGATCGCGCCTTCAGTCTTTCGGTCCGGCATCAGGGTGAATCGCTCAACCGCTCCAACCTCGTGCTTCAGGCGGCGGAATACCTGGAACTGGATTTGCAGTTGGCCGCGCTGGCTTCACTTTCCGGCCGGGTGCGGAGCGGCCAGGGCAAACCTCTCGCCGGAGTTCTGCTCCGACTGCTCGCTGCGGACAACTCTCCCACGGGCCGGGTGGTGGCGGTGTCCCTCACGCACGCGGACGGTGCCTACCATTTTCGAGGAATCGAACCGGGGACTTACCTGTTGCAAGCCCAGCGCGCGGCGGGTTTCGAGGGCTATCAGGGCGGAAATAAGTTCGAGGTCGTCGCCGGGCCGTCTCGCACCGGTTTCGATTTCACACTCGAACGTGCGCCGCTCGCGCAGGCCCCAGCCACACCCCCGCTCAATCGGGTGCTCGCCACTTCGGATGGCGTGAACGGTGGCTACGTTGAGCTGCCGCCGGACGTGTTCAACGAGCTCGACGAGGCCACCATCGAAGGTTGGGTGCGCTGGGACAGCTTCTCGCGAGATTTAGTCTTCTACAGTTACGGCCCGCCGGGGGGCGGATTGCGCATCAAGAATCCGAGCGATTACCGGATGCTCCATGCTGATATCAGCTATAATGGTGGTCCTGTTCGTTCAGCCCAGTGGCTGGAATCCAGCGAGTGGACTCATGTGGCTTGGGTCACCGGCCAAGGCGGAATGAAGCTCTATCTCAACGGGGCGCTGGTGTCACGCGCGGCGAACACCGCCAGTTTTTCTTCGCTGTCCGGCGGCGAATTGCACTTCCTGGGCAAGGAGGTCTTTGGAGGGCGAAACGCAGGTTCGCGACTGGATGGCGCGCTTGACGAGGTGCGCGTCTGGGCCACGGCGCGCACCGGCGAGCAGATTCGCGGGAACATGTTCCGCCGTTTGACCGGGCAGGAGGAGGGGCTGGCCGCGCTCTGGAATTTCGATGACCCCAACGAGCCGGGCCGCGATGCGTCGCCGCACGGCTTCCATGGAAAGCTCATTGGCAAGGCGTCGGCCCAGCCGGGCGTTTTGCCGGCATTTGAAGATTTGACGGTGCCGCTGTCGGTGGCCGGTGTCGCGACCGACAAGGATGGTCGCGTCGTGGGCAACTCCACCGTCAAACTGCTCGCGCAGAAGGAAGGCGTGCAGCAGGAGCTGACCTCGGTCGTGACGGATTACTCGGGCAAGTTCATGTTGGTAATGCAGAGGGGGACCGACGGGCGTGTGGACCTGTCCGCGCGCCGGGGCGACCTGACTTGTCCCGCCACCGAAATTCCCGCCAGTGGCGGCGAGAACCTCACGCTCGTGCTGCGCGACCTGGCCAATCTTTCCGGTCAGGTGCTGGCCCGGGACGACAGCCCGCTCCCGGCGGTGGTGGTGCAGGCCATCCCCGTCGCAGGAACCGGCCGGACCACTTCGGAAACGCCGGGCTTATGGGGAGAGTATTTTCAACTGGCCGGCAAACTGGAGCTGAGCAGCAAACCGGAGCGCTTTCCTCAAGTGCCTGCGGAGGCTCACCCCACTTCTGCGGGCTCGGAGGCCACCATTGATTTTCCCCGCGCCCAGGCGGGAACCTCACTCGGCCGGGGGGAACGCAATGGAGATTTCTACGCGCGCTGGAGCGGAAGCCTGCGGCTCGACCGGGCGATGCGTTTCCAACTCACCTTGCTGGTGGAGGATGCCGGGCGCGTATTCGTGGATGGCAAACCCGTGATCGACTTGAGCCCGGTCATCGGATACCGGGAGAAATCGGAATGGCTCGAACTCACCGACGGGGATCACCCGGTGTTGATTGAATTCGCCCACACCGCAGGCAGGTACGCGTGCCAGCTCTTCTGGTCGGCTGACGGACGGGCGAGGGAGATCGTTCCTGCCAGCATGTTGGTTCACACTCCCAAGTTCGCTCCCCCCACGACCACCACGCTCACCGATTCGCGCGGCCGTTTCCGTTTCATCGATCTGCCGCCGGGCGGCTACACCTTGCGCGCGCATGTGCCTGGCGGCTTCGCCGCCCCGGACGTTTCCGGCCCGGCGACGATTGCGAAGGACGGGGCGGTGACGGGAGTGGACTTCCATCTCAGCCCGTTCAAGAAAGGCCGCTGGCAGCACTGGACGCACGCCGAAGGATTGCCGGATGACAGCGTGCGGCAGCTCACGCAGGATCGGACAGGGGCGATGTGGTTCGCCACCGACAGCGGCATCACGCGCTTCGACGGCCTGAACTTCCGTTCCTGGACGGCCAAGGACGGTCTGCCGGATTCGCAGGTGACTTGCGTGAGCGAAGGCGAGGACGGCGTGATGTGGTTGGGCACGGCCAAAGGTTTGGTGCGCCATGAGGCGCGGAACCCGGGGCCTGCCTTCACCGTTTTCACCACCACCAATGGTCTGCCCTCAGACACCATCACGGCACTGGAATCCTATCCGAACGGCCCGTTGTGGGTCGGCACCGCGCGCGGACTGGCCCGGTTTGATGGCGCAAAATTTGAGGTCGTGTCCAGCGGGGGCGTCGTGGGGGATGGCGTGCTCATGGGCAACGCGAAGCTGGTGACGGCATCGCGGCCCGCCGGTGCCGTGTCGATTTCCGACGGGGCGCAGCCCATGCAGTCCACCACCGTGCTGCAAACCTACGGCAGCAATGATTTTCTCAGGCTGCGGCCCGAGATTCTCGCCAACGTGGAGACCGTCACTATCGAGGCCTGGACCCGGTGGAACGGTTCGCTGACGGAGGACAAAAAGGAGACGTTCCTCCGCCTGTTCCTAGGCCGCTTTTCCGGCGGCCAGTACATCAACATCAACGAAGGCATGGGGAATGGATGGAAGAGTCTGCATTCGTGGATTACGACCGAGGGTCAAAGTCAGGTGGCGTTGAATGACGACAAAATAAACTTTGGCAAATGGAACCATATTGCCCTCGTGTCGGGGCCGGCCGGCATGAAGTTGTACCGCAATGGAAAACTGGTAAGCTCCAAAGACGTCGCTTTCAGCTTTGCGCAGTTTGGAACACCGACTCTCCTGCAGATGGGCCGCCTCTACGACGTGACCCGCAGGCCCGAGGAGGCTCTGGCCCGCGACCGGGCGGCCACCGTGGACGAGATCCGCATCTGGAACCAGGAACGCACGGAGGCAGAAATCAGCACCAACATGTATCGCAACCTGTCCGGCACGGAACCGGGTCTCATCGGGTTCTGGAATTTCGACCAACCGGCCAAGGCCGGACCCAAAGGTGTTCACATCTCATCGCTCCAGCGCGAGACCAACGGCGTGCTCTGGGTCGGCACGGAAGCGGGCGTGTCGCGCTTCGACGGGACCAACTGGCTGAACTACTCCACCAAGGACGGGCTGGCCGCAGGCGGGGTTCAGGCCATTCATCAGGCCCGCGACGGCAGTCTGTGGTTCGCCGCAGGGAGCGGCGTGAGTCACCTCACGTTTGGAGTCCCGCCTTCCGACGACACTCCACATCCGGATTCGATCCAATCGTCCACCAACGATCCACCACTCGTCGCGCCGAAGCCGGGCGAAGGTGGATCAGCTTCTTTCACCACCTTCACCGCCCGGGATGGCCTGCCGCGCGGCCCGGTGAAGAACATCGCCGAAGATGCCGTCGGCCAACTGTGGTTCGCCTCCGGCGAAGGGCTGTGCCGC
>JAYTHD010000452.1:0-8942 GCA_043732975.1 Verrucomicrobiota bacterium | reverse complement strand
CGCCGGTCTGGTTCAACCGGAACCCCGAGATGGACCGACCCATTTTGATGTACGGAAACTTCACCGCGGGAGGTACCAGTTCCTTCACCCGCCTCTTTTCCACGCCCATGCGGGAATTGCTGTTGGGTTCGCGGACGGGGACCTTCATGCCGGGGACGAACGGATACCAGTTGTAACTCGCGGGATGCCCGAGGAAGGCGCCTTCCTTGAGGTGCTTCAACGAACAGCAACCGTTCCACGGCCCCTGGCTCTCGATGGCAAACATCACCCCTTCCGCGTTGGCACCCACGCCGCCCGGGCTGCGCAACCCGCTGCAAATCGGAATCATCTCCCCCTGCGGCGTCACCTTCACCGCCCAACCGCGGAACAGGTTGTGCGACTCATACGAACCGCTCAGGCCCAGGGCGACCCAGACGTTGCCCGCGGGATCGTGCTTGGAAGCAAAAGCGAATTCATGACCCTCGGCGTAGCCCCAGTTGCTGGTCAGCGTGTCGTAGTGGTCGGCGACGCCATCGCCGTCCACATCGGAGATGCGGGTCACTTCCCCCCAGGTGGTCGCCGTCATCGCCCCGTCTTTCCAGGAGAGCGAGAAAATCTCATCCTGGCCGCTGGCAAAAAGGTGGTACTCGGGTTTGGGCGGGGAATCCCAAACGCCCTGGACGAAATAAATATCGCCCCGCCGGGTGCCGACTGCCAGCCGCCCATCCGGAAGAACCTCCAAACCGCCGGGGCGCATCGGGACGCCGAGCGGTATCGGAATATTGACGATGGGATAATACTTCGCCTCCTCGGCGGCGGTGCCCCACATCGCTCCGAGGTCTTCGTCGCCGCGCAGGAACGGGGGCAGGGTCAGGACCTGGGCCAGCGCCAGGAGTCCCAGCAGGTGCGGTTTGCTTACCATTGGTATTCGAGGGTGAGGGTGGTGCGCCCGGCCGGCAGTTTCAGGGGAATCAAGACCTCGGCGAGGTTGCCCTCGCGCACGATGCCCGGGTGGTCGCTGGTGATGCGCAGTTCGAGTTGCTCGATGTCGAACTGACGATCGGAATGCGGGCGGGCGGATTTGCCGGCCGCGGCGCGGAAAAGAAAAGGCAACGGTTCCGCGGTGGTCTCGAAACGAAGCGTTCGCTTGAAATACGCCCGGCCGTTCGGATCGCGCACATCCTCGAAGTAATCCTCCACGGCGATGTCGCCGTAGCGATAAAGGAAGGTCGGCCGGCGCTGGGCGTCCAGGTGATAGCCGCGGAATTGGTATCCCTGATCCTGTGGGAACGTCGGGTTGTTCCTGCCTTTATACGGCCAGTTGTCCTCCAGGGATTTCAGCCGGTGGAACGGAATCCCTGGCGGAAAGTGAATGGAATCCGTCCCCCGCGGGTGAAAGGAACCCAAATCCACGTTCGCAAACTCGCCCTTCCAAAGTTCGCGCAGCGCCATTTCTTCGGCATCGAACGTCAGGTGGATGCGCTCGGGGTAACCCACGCCGATGCCGCGATAGCCCACCGGACTCCGGCCGCGACAGATCTCCGTCACCGCGCCGACGCGCAGTTCGTTGGACTGCCGGGACAGGCCGAGCGGCTTGCGGGCGCGGCCGCCGTCCTCCAGATAGGTCCACAGGGCTTCGATCTGTTGCGAGGTGTCGCCGCCGAGGATGTTCGGGCGCACGGATTGGCCGTCCGGCCAATAGCTGGGCATGATCACGTTTGGGTGGAAGCGCGCCGGTTGCCGCAAGTAAAGGTGGAACCAATTCTTCTGGAGGCGCCCGGTCACGCCGACGAGGTCGAGGGCACCGGTCTCGCCGGATCTCTGACCGTTGAATTCATGGCAGAGAATGCAACCCAACCCGGCGGCCCCCATCATTTCGTGGCCGGCGTTTTTGGATTCCGGTAGACTGGCAATGCGGGGAAACTCCACCGGCTCCAGAAGGTCGACCCGCCCGAACAGCTTCACGAGATGTCCGACGTTGGCCTCGCCAAACTGGGGCATGCTGGTTTCCACATATCCGCGCTGACGTTTCCCGTGGAGCAGGACTTCGGCGATCCCTTCCGGTTTCAGCTTGGCGCCCACGTGCGACAGCGGGGGCGGCAGGCGGCCCTGATCCCCGAGCGACGGCTGCGTTCCGGTGAAGAGCGCATTTCGTTCCGGGGCGATGCCACCGAGTCCGGTGCGCTCGTGGCACGCCACGCAGTTGAACGTGACCAAAGTCTTGTCGAGCTGTTGGCGGTCATTAAGCGGCGATTGTTCCGTGTGGGGCAATGCCCGGGTGATCCATCCGCGGCTCTCGGCGGTCAGGTCGAAGTGCGGCCACGGTCCGGCGGTTCCGCCGAGGCATCCCCGGGTGGCATCGAGTTTCGCCATGGCCGTGCCGGCAGCGGCGGGCACCTGGAGGTCTTCGTGGCAATTCGCGCAGCCGAACCTGCCGAAGTGTTCCCGTCCCCGCGCCGCGAGTTCCCGGTCCACCGGGAACGCTTCCACCACCGGAATGGGCGGGTTGGAAATCGACAGCATCGACGAGGGAATCGGTCGCCGTTCCCCGCTGGGGCCGGCCATTTCCAGTGAGAATTCCGGATCATACCCCGTGTGAAAATAGGTGACCTGCAACGGGCGCCAACCGGGGGCCAGTTCCGCCGCCACCTCCCATTGCTTGATTCCGCGGCGATCGCTGGGGTCCTGGCGGAGGAGAGACTTGCCATCCACCGACAGGGAACCGCCGTTCATCTTCAGGTAAAACGTGTGGCGCCCGCCGTGGGTGATGTTCAGCCAGCCGGCGTAGAGGATCGCCGTGTGATGCTCGACCTTTCCCAGACTTGGCAGGGCAAAATCCTGCACGATCCCGGCCCGTTCCGCGTGAACGTGTTCACTGTCCAATCCCTCCCACACCTGGCCGCGATACAGGGTGTAGGCGAGGGGACCCGGCACCCGGGTGTTCTGCAGCAGATAGTGGGCGATGCGATCGACGTCCGGTCCGGAAAGGCGCAGGTCGGGCATGCGTCCGGAGGGCCGGCTGGCGTGCGGTTGCAGAAGAAAGGCCGCCAGACTCTTGAAACTGTATTTCTTCTCCAACGCCCCCAGTGGAGCGGACGTCCTGGGGAGCAGTTCCTGTCCGCCGGCATCGCGGGGCGAATGACAGGCCGCGCAGCCCCGGGAATGAAACAGGCGTTGCCCGTGCTGCGCCGCCACCGCGTCGGGCGGTTGCAGGGAAAAGTCATTCGGTTTCCGTGACAGCAGAAAGTGAGTGAGGGCGAGCGCGACTTGTTGGCGCTCCTCCGCGGCCAGCGATGCCAGGACGTCCGGCATCGTCGTGCCGGGTTGGGTCCCCTGCGGATCGCGGAGGAATGCCTGCAGATAATTTGGATTCACCCGGGAACCGACGTCGGCAAGCCGCGGCGCCTGCTTGGATCGCGCCGCCAGGGAGGCCTGACCCCGGTGGCAGGCGGCACAGTGGAGTTCCTCAATCAAAACCTGCCCTTTGAGTTCCGGAGCCAGTGGGCTGGCGGCCAGACCGGCAACGATCGCCTCGGCGCCGGCCCGCGGAATCAGACTGAGAAGCAGCAGCATGCCCGCGCTGAGACGCCGGAGCATTCCGAAGCCTGCGGCCGGGGAATTGATTTTCACGTGCAGCGTCATTGGCTTGATCCGGGCCATGGAGTCATCGGACGGGTGTCTTCGGCCACCTCGGGGGGTGTTGGAAAGGTGAATATTTCGCTTCCGGATGCGAACCTGGGCAGCGAACCGCCCGCAGACCAACCCAACCCGCCTTCCGTCTGGCAATACGACGGGACACGACCGGGGGGATTTCCGGAGGTGGCCGTGCCCGGTCGGGGCCGGGTCGCCAACGTCAGCCGACCTTCAGCAGTTCGACGTCGAAAATCAGGGTGGCCTTTGGCGGGATGGCGCCGGGATAACCGCGTTCGCCATAGGCCAGATGGTGCGGAATGGTGAGCTTCACCTTGTCGCCTTCGCGCATCGTGGCAACGCCCTGATCCCAGCCGGCGATCACCTGCCGCGCCCCCAGCACGAACACAAACGGATCCTCGCGATCGACGGAACTGTCGAACTTCGTGCCGTCCGTGAGCCAGCCGGTGTAATGAACGGTGACCGTCCTGCCCTTCACGGCCAGAGCACCCTGACCGCTGACCAGTTTCTCGATTTTCAATGCAGCCTCTGACATTCACCCAATGGCGTGCAGGGTGATCGAAAGGTCAAATCTGGAGTGACGTCAAAGTACCGAGTGAGGCGGGGGCGAGCCGGCGGAGGGAGTCTCTGACGGGCTACGCGGAAACTCCGCAGCGATCACGCTGGGTTGCCGAGTCCGTTTTATCAACGCACGGGGAATTCAAGGATTCGAGTCCCCCTCAGGGATGGGAATCCTGGAGGAACAGATTGCGGAATTGGATCCGGCCGTGTTCGTGCTGCAAGCCGATGGGGCCGCGCTCGGGCAGGCCGGGAAGCTCCGCGTGGTGGATCACTTCCCGGCCGTTCACCTCCACGGTGACGCGGTCGCCGTGCAGGTGAATTTTCATCTCGTTCCAGTCGCCGATGGGCCGGTCGGCGTTTTGCTTGGGAGTGAAGGCGCGTCGTTGTTCAGCGGTGGAATTCGGATCGGTGCGGTATTCCCAAAACTCGCCGCTGCCGATGGGATAGCAGAAGAGATTCGCCTGCGCCTTGTAGAGGCCACGGAAGAGAACGCCGCTGTCGCCCGCATCGAGCACGCGCTGAGTGGCGGCGCGACCGTCGGGACCGGCTTCGAGACCGTCGGCGTTGATCAGCGGAAAGTTCTCCCACCTCGGCGCGTCGATCCAACGCCATTCCAGCGCGAGCACGAAGTCGCCATATTCCTGTTCGCTCCACAGGTCGCCGGTCACACCGTCGTGTTCCAGCACGCCATTCTTCAGGGTCCAATGCACCGGCGGGCCGCCCTTCGCGGGCGTCTGCGCGCCGATGCGCTTGGTTCCCGCGGGGATTTCTCGCCAGCCGGTCAGGTCGCGACCATTGAGCAGCGGTCGAAACTGTTCTGGAGTTGGCTGGGGCGACGACTGGCGCGGGTCGGCCTTGCGCGATTCGAGGAAGGCGATGAGGTCGGCGAATTGTTCCAGCGAGAGCCCCACCTGCAAGCCCTCCGGCATGAGCGACAGGGTACTGGCCAGGCGGCTGGTGATGTCCTTCTTGGGAAGGCTCTGCGACTGGCCCGCACCGGTGATGATCGTCAGTACCTCAGCCGTTTCCCCCTTGATCAAGCCGGACCAAACTTCGCCATCGCGCGTCTCGAGGAGGAACTGCTGATAACCTTCGCGGACCACCTTGCTGGGTTCCAGCACGTGTTCGATCAACTCGCGGCGGGGAAATTGTGCGCCGATGAGGGTGAGGTCGGGGCCGACCTGCGCGCCGTGGCCCGCCACCTGATGGCACTTGAGGCAAGCGACGCCATTTTCATCCCAGAACACGCGCTGCCCACGGCTGGCGTCACCGGGATTGGCGAGGGCGAAACGCGCGTAGTCGGCGATGCCAAGACCATCGTCTTTCGCCGTGAACAACGGACCCTTCTGCGCGATCGCCTCGTGGCGATACACTTCGCGCAACTCCCGGATGATCGCGGGGGCGAGGATGTTGGCCCGCGATTCCAGGATCGGGAGCACTTCCTGACGAATTCCCCCGAGCGCCTTGCGGCATTTCTCACGCACCGCGGGATTCGCGCTGGCCAGTCCGTCGAGGTAGGCATCGAGAGCACGGGCATCCGCCCGGCGGGTCAGGGCTTCCAATGCCTCGGGTCGCGTTTCCGCATCGCGCCAGAGTTCGAGCAGCGGGGAGATGGCGTCGGGCGTGGACCAGCCGCCGAGGGCTCGGGCCACCGCGCGACGCTCGGGAACGGATTTCGCAGGTAATACCGTGCGCAACGCGGTGAATGCCTCCGCACCTTTGATCTCGCCCAGCGCCAGGATGGCGGCGATGCGAACCGGTGCCTCGGAATCCGACAGCGCCGCCACGAGCGCCGGGACCGCGTCCGTGGCGTGCAGGGAACCGAGCGCACCGACAGCCTCCGCACTCGTGACATGATGCGAACGAATCAGTCGAACCAGATCGTCCGTAAAACGGTTACCGCCAAGGGCACTCGCGGTGCGAATCGCTTCACGCACGAGTTCTTCATCCGGCGGTGGTTGGTGGAGCAATCCGGAGATCAAGGCCGTCGCCTGCGTGTCTTTGAAATCGGTGAGTGCCAGCAGGACGGCACGGCGCACGGTGGCCTCGGTTTCTTGCGGAAAGAGCGCGAGCAATCCCGGCACCGCCGCCCGGTGTTCGGCGGCCCGGACGCCTTCCATGGCGGCCAGGCGCACGGCGGGGTCGGGGTCGGTCAGCGCGTCGGCCAGCGCGGCCAGCACCGGTTGTGTGCCCGCCCATTCGACCGTGCGCTTCGGTGGCGGTGCGAGCGCCGGATGATACGCCCCCCATTCGCCCTTCCACGGCGGCAGTGTGTGATGCAACGGCGCGAGCAGGCGCAGTGCCGACTCGCGGGTGGCGGCGGCCGGGGAAGATTTGGCGAGTGAAGCCAGCAGGGTGACGAGTTGTCCGTCCTCCGTTTCGCGCAACGCGAACGCGGTCGCTTCACGAACCTGACCGTTGGTGCTGCTCAAGCTGTCGGCGATGGAGTGCCAGGATTCCGGATGGGCGCGGCCGATGGCGTTCAACGCCGTGAAGGCGGCGAAACGTGCGAAGAGGTCCGTTTGAGTGAGTGCCGCGGACAGCGCCGGAATGGCCCCCGCGTCAGCAATGCGGCCTAGTGCGGTCGCGGCTTGAAAGCGCAGGGAGTCATCCACGGTCGGATCGGGCACGAGCGCCGACAACGCGGCCCCCGCTTCGAGGACGCGACGCAATCCGAGTTGCCGCATCGCCTGCCGGCGCATCACGGGATCGGCTTCGCTCCGCACCATTTCAAGGATCGTTCTTCGCGCGCCTTGCCCTTCGTTCACGGCGTCCAGTGCCCAGAGCGCGTGCTGCCGGGCGCGTGTGGACCCCGCGGGGTTGCTTAGCAGGCGGGTGAGCCGCTGGACGATTTCGACTCCCGTTTGGTTAACAGGCGCAGCCGCTTCACCCGGACCATCGCCCCGGGGGAGTGTGCCGGAGGGCAGGGGAACCCCACGCCGAATCAGAGCACGCTGGGCGGTTAGCCGCACGCTGCGTGACGGATGATCCAACCCCTGGATCAGGTCCGCATTCTCGGCCGTGAAATCGCGCCCCATCGCGGCGGCTGCATACCACCCGGGCCTCGGCAACGCCGCGCTGGCATTGGTGTAGGTCACCTGCCACAGACGCCCGACTTTCACGTCCTCCTTGGTGTCGCGATGCTGCCAATCGCAGATCAGCAGGCTGCGTCCGTCGCCCGCCCAGGCGATGCCCACCGGGCGAAAATCCTCCGGCGAATGGGGAAACATCTCCGCGTGTTTCTCCACCCGATAGGTCGCGCCCACCCGTTCGATCGATACGCGCAGCACCTGCCGCTTGCCGAAGTCGGCGAGAAAAAGATTCCCGCGATACTCCGCCGGCAGCGCGTCCTCGGTATAACATTCCACACCCGTGGCCGCACCCCCCCCGAAGTCGTGCATCATCCAGAGCGTATAGGGTCGACGCGGAATGAAATCGTGGGGATAGCCATAGGCGCCGCGCTCGACCATATGCGTTAGGCGGCCCATCCAGTCGTGCTCGTCCGTGTTGTCGTACGTGAAAATTTCATCCTCCTCGTTCATCGCCACGTCGAGGATGTTGCGGACGCCTTGCGAGAAGATTTCCAGCTTCGTTCCGTCGGGCCGCAGTCGGAGGATGCCGCCGCCGTGCAGGTCCACGCGCGAACCGTCGCGTCCGACCGCTCCGTAAAGCCCCTTGTCCCCAACCGCGACGTAGAAGAAGCCATCCATGCCGAGACGAAAATTCGCCGGCACATGATCGTTCCAATCGAGCGCCCAGGGATTGGGATTGGTCTGTTCGATCAAGTCCGTCCGCTGCCGGCCCACGCCGTGGTCATCGATGAAGACGGAGAACTTGGGATTGTGGAGTACGTACAGCCGGCCTTCGAGATACTGCATCCCGAAGACCGCGTGGAGACCGTCGGCGAAGACCGTGAAATGGCCGTCGGGATGCCGGCAGAGGATGCGTCCCTCGGTCGCATCCGCGTGCGCCGTGCGGATATCCATCGGGTCTTCCGCGACAAAGAGGCGTCCATCGGGCGCCGCGCAAACGACCGACGGGTGATTGACCTGGGGTGCCTCGGCGACCAGCTCCATGCGCCACCCGGGCAGCGTTTGCGGAATGACGGCGGCAGCGAAGGCCGAGGCGGTCCCGAGCCACGTCGCCAGAATGAAGGTGGAGGGCCGCATGATTACTTGATTGAAAAGCTGCTGGCGAGTTCGTTGAGGTGGTGAGTGGAAATGGTGCCCGCAGCGGTTTCGGAGCGCATCGAAATCCGCGACTGGCCAGCGGGATTCGTCCCGCACGGAGTTCGCTTCACCGGAGTCATGGATGAGCCAGTCCATACGAAGTCCTGCGGTCAAGGGCAAGGGATTCCGGCGGGGGGAATTGGGCTGACACAATTCTCAATTCGGGGTGTTCCGAGGGGGTCTCACGCAACGCCGCAAAGAACGCAAAGAGAAATAGCTCATCTGCCGCTTGGAATGATCTGCCGGCAGCACGACGCGCCATCGAATGCGCGTCAGCGTCTTGGAGTGCGTGGGACGCAGTCGGCGAAGTCACCGCTTTGGATTGGCGCGCATCCGGGCAAATGGACCCCCATTCAAACCCAGACGCCTCAAAAGAAAAGCGGTGACTCCTCAGAATCCGTCCCCACCCTTCCCCGAAAATGCGGCTGATAAGCATAGGAGTTTGGTCGGTTGAATAGGCGCTAGGTGGGTTTTCGACGCCGTCGTTGCGGCGTGGTCTGTTGGGCGTGGTGGATTTTATAC
>JAYTHD010000451.1:0-6377 GCA_043732975.1 Verrucomicrobiota bacterium | reverse complement strand
TGGCGCACGGCCTCGTTGGAGCGCAGGGCAGCGGCGGTGTCCGCCAGGGTGATGCGGCCGGATTCCAACACGTAGCCGCGGTGGCTCACTTCGAGGGCGAGATTGGCATTTTGCTCCACCAGCAACAGCGTGATGCCCCGGTCCCGATTGATGGCGACAATCTGCTGAAAAATGGTTTTCACCAGGAGCGGAGCGATGCCCAGCGAGGGTTCGTCCAGCATCAGAAACCGCGGCTGGCTCATCAGGGCGCGGCCGATGGCGAGCATTTGCTGTTCTCCGCCCGACAAGGTTCCGGCCGCTTGCTGCGACCGTTCTCCGAGACGGGGGAAGAGGGTCAGGACATAGTCCAACTCCCGGGCCACCGAGGCGGCATCCCGCTGCAGATAGGCACCCATGCGCAGATTTTCCTTCACCGTCAGATTGGCAAAAATCATACGGCCCTCGGGGACGTGGCTCAGCCCGCGTCGGACGATCTCATGCGGCGGAACCCGGGTGATATCCTGGCCCTCAAAACGGATGCTGCCGGAGCGGACCTTCAGGAGCCCGGAGGCGGCCCGGAGGGTGGTGCTTTTCCCCGCGCCATTGCCGCCGATCAAGGTCACGATTTCCCCGGGCGCCACCGAAAGGGAAATGCCGTGCAACGCCTCGATGGCGTCGTAGTGGACCTGCAGATCAGAAATCTCCAGCATGGCGGTATTCACAGGGCGTGATCCTGGCCGAGGTAGGCCTCGATGACTTTTGGATTGCGCCGGATTTCCGCCGGCGTGCCTTCGGCGATCTTGACGCCGTGATCCAGCACGTGGATCCGCTCGCACAGATCCATGACCAGTTGCATGTCATGCTCCACCAGCAGCACGGCCAACCGGAAGCGCCGTCGGATCTCCCGGATCAATTGGGTGAGGTTCACCTTTTCGGTCGGGTTCATGCCGGCGGCCGGTTCGTCGAGCAGCAGGAGGTTCGGTCGGGTGGCGAGGGCGCGGACGATTTCGAGCCGGCGTTGATCGCCATAGGGCAGGGATTTCGCAGGTTCGTCACGGAACCGGGCGAGATCGAAGATCTCGAGCAGATTCACGGCTTCACTTTCGACGGCCGCCTCCGACGAGCGAAACGCCGCGCCGCGCCAGAGGGATTGCCGCATCCCCTGGCGGCAATGCAGCCGGGCGGCGACGCGGACGTTGTCGAGGACACTGAGGCTGGGAAAGAGCCGGATATTCTGGAAAGTCCGCGCCACCCCGCGACGGGTGAGTTGGTGGGGTTCAATCCCGCGGGTGGACTCGCCGCCGAGGCGAATGGAGCCGGAGGTGGGTTGGTAGACCGCCGTGACCAGGTTGAAGACAGTGGTCTTTCCAGCGCCGTTGGGACCGATCAGTCCGACCAATTCCTCGTCGGCGACATCCAGGTTGACTTCGGAGACCGCGGTCAGGCCACCGAAGCGGATGGTGACGGCATCCAATTCCAGGCGCGGTTTTTTCATGCGGGTCGGCGTTGGGGAGGGGCGCCACGGCGCTGCCAGGTGAACAGACCCTGAGGGCGCGCGAGCATGATGCCGATGATCAGAAGCGCATACAGGATCATCCGATATTCCGCAATGGGGCGCAGGACCTCGGGCAACAACGTGAGCACGATCGCCGCGAGGATCACGCCGACGGTCCGGCCCATGCCGCCCAGAATGACCATGACCACGATTTCAATGCTCTTGTTAAAATCGAACCCGCCGGGTGAAATGAATTGTTTATGGTGCGCGTAGAGCCCGCCCGCGATTCCGGCAAAAAAAGCGCCGACCACGAAGGCCGTGACCTTGTATCGGGTCGTGGGAATGCCCATCGAACGTGCGGCCACTTCGTCGTCATGCACCGCGATGAATCCGCGCCCGTACGTCGAGTTGACCAGGCAGGCGACGACATAGACGGTGATCGCCGCCAGGCCCCAAGCCCAGCCGAAGCTGGCATACTTGGGAATCCCTTTGAGCCCACTGGCGGCCCCGACGGCCTCGGTCGTCTGCAGGATCACCCGGATGATTTCGCCAAAGCCGAGGGTGACGATGGCCAGGTAATCGCCCTTGAGCCGCAGCGACGGGATGCCGACCGCGAGTCCGGCGAGCGCGGCGGCCAACCCACCCGCGAGCAGGCCGGTGGCGAAGAGGGCGGCGGTGGCGGTGGGGCCCAGGCTCTGGCCGTTGAAATGGAGAGTGCAGGAGGCCGCGGCGTAAGCGCCGACCGACATGAATCCGGCGTGGCCCAGGCTGAACTGACCGGTGTGCCCGTTGATGAGATTGAGACTGACGGCGAGAATGACGTTGATGCCGACGTCGACGAGGACGCCGAGGTAGAATGGGTTAACTCCGACGGGGCGTGCCGCCGCGGAGAAGGCGGCCGCCATGAGAATGGCGCCGAGCAGCCAGAGTTTGGGCGAGCGTTGCACCTAGACCTTTTCCTTGGTGGTTTGACCGAGCAGACCGTCCGGCTTCAATAGCAGGATCAGGATCAACACCGCGAACGCCACGGCATCGCGGTAGGAGGTGAGTTTCGGCTGACCACCGACGACCGATTCGATGACGCCGAGCACCACCCCGCCGAGGCAGGCACCGGGCAGGTTTCCGATGCCACCCAGGACGGCCGCCACGAAGGCTTTGAGGCCCGGTTGGATGCCCATGAGCGGCTCGATTTTCCCGAAATTCAAGGCAAAGAGAATTCCACCCGCGGCAGCGAGGGCCGAGCCCAAGGCGAAGGTGAACGAGATGATGGAATTGACATTCACCCCCATCAGCGCGGCGGCTTTTTCGTTGAACGACACGGCCCGCATGGCCATGCCCGTGCGGGTGTATTTGACGATCCAGGTCAGCCCGGCCAGCAGGATGGCCGTCACCACAAAGACAATGACCGAAGTGCTGCCGATGGTCACGCCGCCAAGATGCCAGGTGGCGTCCGGCAGCAGAGCCGGGAACCGCCGGACTTCCGGTCCGAAGCCGAGACGTTTGTTCTGGGCCACCTGCTCGATCAGCATGGAGACGCCAATCGCCGTGATCAGTACCACCAACCGCGGACGATCCCGCAGCGGACGGTAGGCCAGGATCTCGATCAGAACTCCCAGCACGGCGCAGATCGTCATCGAGAGGACCAGTGTCACCAGGGCATTCGCCACGCCGCCAAGGGGCAGCACAGCGGACAGTTGAGGGGCGATGATGGCACTGGCGAAAGCTCCCAGCATGAACAGATCGCTGTGAGCGAAATTGATAAAACGGAGGACGCCATACACCATCGTGTAGCCGAGGGCGATCAACGCGTAGATCGCGCCGAGGGCCAGGCCATTGACGAGTTGCTGGAGGATTTCGGTCACGGGCAGATCAATGAAGCCCGGTGCCCCCGGCCGCGCCCCGGCCCGGGTGAATCAGAAACTGGAAGGACGGCTTTGCGACGCATGAGCCGCGAGGGTATCCGCCCCGGAGCGCAGGGCAACCTCCACGATGTGAAATGGCGTCATTCTTTGTATGTTTTTCTTGATGGACGAATTGCGTCCGCCTTTGCCGGAAGTGGATCCGGCGACGCCCCGGGCCCACAGGCGCATTTGGCAATTGCAGAATTGAAGGTTACAGGAACCCGCGTGTCTGAGCACTTGGCTTCCAAGACGATCCAGCCCCCGCGTCAACTTCCCCAGTTGCTACGCCGGGCTTGGTATGGTCTGAATCAGGCGTTCCGTCGGCGCATCGCCCACACCGGAATCACCCCGGATCAATATACGGTTTTGCGAACCGTCCTGGAGAATTCGCCGCCTGGCCTGACCCAACGGGAGTTGTCCCAGGCCATGTCCAGCGACCCGAACACGGTGGCCTCGCTTCTGGAGCGGATGACGGCGGCCGGATGGGTTGAGCGGCAGCCGCACGAGAGCGACCGGCGGGCGTATCGATTGATCATTCAGCCCGAGGGTCGGAGGCTTTTTGAGGAATGCCGGGCCATCGCCGTCGCCCTCCAGGATGAAGTGCTGGCTCCGATGCCGGCGGCCGAGCGGGAACGCTTTCTGGAACAAATGAGCATTCTTTCGGCAGGCTGTCGCAGTGCGGTTGCGGAATCGCCACGGCCAACCCGCCGGCGGTCCCCGGCGGCCTGTTCCGGGGTGCGGTCGGCCAATGTGGCCATAGGAAATCCAGAGGCCGTCGCCGAATGAGTGCTTACGTCAATCTCCTGGGGGTGCCGTCGGCAGACCCCGCCATTCCCCCCGAACTGCCGCGACCCCTCCCCGAATATCGCGTGGGGGGGGTACGGCGCCTGGCCATGCTCCTGTTGCTGGGGGGTTACATCCTTTCGATTCTGATCGCTCACGGAAGCCATCCTCAGAAGGGCCCGGCGTTGCCGGGGACGACCGGCGAATTGGGCGCAGTCCTCGCTGTCGATTTTTTCATCTTTGCGGTCGTCATGGCGCTGGCCGTCTGGCTGGGGCGACCGAGTTGGAAGGACCTTTATGCCAATCACGCGCCAAGTCCACTGCGCTGGCTTCTGGGGCTGCTATGGTCGGTGACCATTCGATTTGGGCTGGGTGGCGTGGTCGTAGTCGTGGCGGCGGTCTGGCAATTGTTCCGCGGAAACACCGGCACGGCCGCGCTGGAGGAATTTCAGCCCAAGGTGGAGAATCTGCTGCCCTTGCAAGCGCTAAAGGATCCGATCTATCTGCTGGTGGTCTGCACCGGGGTCAGTTTTGTGGTGGCTGGCTTGCGCGAGGAGTTGTGGCGGGCAGGGGTTATTTTTGCAATGGCCAGCCTGCTCCCGAAAGGGATGTCGCGGCGGGCGCGTGAATTGACGGCGGTGGTACTGGCGGCGTTCGTTTTTGGGGCGGGCCACTTGGTGCAAGGGGTGGGCGGAATGGTTCTGGCGGGCATTCTGGGGCTGTTGCTGGGCCTGATCATGGTTTGGCGCCGATCATTTTGGGAAGCGGTCCTGGCCCATGGTTTTTTTGATGCCACCACCTTCCTCATGCTGCGCCTCCTGCTGGACCGCGCCCTGCTCGAGGATT
Source organism: Verrucomicrobiota bacterium (assembly GCA_043732975.1). GTDB lineage: Bacteria > Verrucomicrobiota > Verrucomicrobiia > Limisphaerales > UBA9464 > CANIZL01. The sequence continues at coordinate 1,373 of JAYTHD010000451.1, read as the reverse complement.
CGTTGAATCGTGCCGGCGTTCCCCCGGAAACGGTGCGACGGCTCTTGGAAGAATTGGGCAAGAAATTCGGCTACTGACCTGATCGTTGAGGGAGGAGGGATTCACCCGGGATTCCGGGCTTATGCGCGGTCGCCTCCCAGGCCGCGGCGGATCGTGGACCCGCGCGGATCCCCTTCGTTGGCTGGCGTCAGAAAGTGAATTCATCGCCGTCCTGGGCGATGGCAAAAGGAAGGGGCCCGAGGACCCGTTTGGCTTCCCGGTGCACCCGTTCCTGGTCCGCCCAAAGGCCGCGCTCGAGGTGGGTGAAAACGATCTTGCGAATTGCCTTGCCGCGAAGCTTCTCCAGCAATTCGTGCAGCGGAATGTGCGACATTTCGCACAGCAACAGGTCAAGTTCGCCGCTCAGCAAGGGGTCCAGATCGTTCGCGTGACCGATATCGGCGGAATAGGCCACGCGGCATCCCTGGACCTCCATCAAAAAGCTGAAGGCTTCAAAGCAGGTGGAGCGGTGCTTTTTATGGAAGGCCTTGCGCAACGACTCGAGGTGGGTGGTGTTGTAAGGGACCACGGTGATTCCGCCTTCCCGGACCGGAATGCTGTCCGCCAACGGTTCCCAATAAATAGGGAAGCCCACCAATTCTTCGAACAGCACCGTTGCCTCCAACCACGCGCGCATCGCCGGAATACCCTGCGCCGGCATATGGACCGGCAGCGCCCGATGCCGCTTCTCCAGCCAGAGCGCCTGCACAAACAGGGAGAAGCCACCGACGTGGTCGCTGTGCATGTGCGACAGGAAGACGCGGTCGATGCGATCATAGCCCGGGCCGGTGGCCTTGTAGGTGGAACTCAGCCCATCCCCGGCATCAAATAGGAAATGGGTTTCCCCAAAGCGAAAAAGGAAAGAAGAATGGTTCCGATCCGCACAGGGCCAACCTTCGCCGACACCAAAGCAGGTGAGGGCGCCGTTCGAAGGCAGTGTCTTACGAGGCATCGCGGGCGACAAAGTACGCTGAAGTCGGGGAGGAAGGCAAGCCTTGCGCACGGTCCCTCCTCTCCCCACGGGAAGGCCCCCGTTCGCCGCCCGACGACCACTTTCTTCGGGCGCCAGGGGAACGACGAATTCTCTCCCGAATCCCACCGGGATTCCATCCGTCCATCCAGGGCCGCCTGCATTGGACGGCCCTGGATCCCCAACCGCCATCCCAGGCCGGGATCCCGTCCTCGAACGTGACAAATTCGGTTGGTGACGGACCAAGGATTGTGAGCGGCGGGTGGCGCCTTCGTCCCTCCGAGCCGGCCGCGAATGGCGGTGGACCCGCGAAACCGGCCCATGAATGTCAAAAAGCGGGCGCCTTACGGCGCCCGCCTAACCC
>JAYTHD010000450.1:0-12111 GCA_043732975.1 Verrucomicrobiota bacterium | reverse complement strand
CGAGGCTCAACATCTCAAGGCCCCGGTGCAACGGTTTACCGACCGGTTCGGCACCGGTTACACCGCCTTTGTGCTGGCGACCTGTGCCACGTTTTTTCTGGTCTGCTGGCAGGGCTGGAACGTGCCGGCATTTCTCTCCGAGGGCGAAAGCCGCAGTGCCTTTTACCGGGCGATGACCCTGCTCACGGTGCTGTCCCCGTGCGCGCTGGTCCTCTCGGTGCCCTCAACGATCCTGTCGACGATTGCCAGTGGGGCGCGCCAGGGCGTGTTGTTTCGCGGAGGGGCGGCGGTGGAAAACCTGGCCGAAGTCCGCACGGTGGCGATGGATAAAACCGGCACTCTGACCGAAGGAGTGCTCCAGCGGGTGGGTTCCGAGGTGCTGGTCGGCGACGAAGCCCGCGCCCTCAGACTCGCGGGATCCCTGGCGGCGTTGTCAACGCATCCGATCTCCCGCGCCTTGACTTCGGCCGCCCAGGAACAGCCGGGGTTTGTGCCGCTGATCGTCCATGGATCCGCCACGGTGGTCGGCCAGGGATTGCGGGCGGACGTGGAAGGGCAGGAAGTTCGTCTGGGAAATCGTGCGCTGGTCGCGGACGTGCTGCGGCCTTTCCTCGCCCAATTGACGCCACCGCCCGCAGGTACCAACGAGACCTGGGTGGCCGCGCCAGGTGTGCTGGTCCGCTTTTTTCTACGGGACCGTCTGCGCCGGCAGGCGCCGGAGGTGGTGCGACAACTCAGGGCGGCCGGACTCCGTCCGGTGATGCTGACCGGTGACCGTGCCAGCGCGGCGGATAATCTGGCCCGCGAGGCCGGGGTCACGGATGTGCGGGCGGGATTGAAGCCGGAGGACAAGGTGGCGGCGATTCAGCAATTGAAGGCCGGCGGGATCCGGGTGGCCATGATTGGGGATGGGGTCAATGACGCGCCGTGTCTGGCGGCGGCGGATGTGGCTGTCGCCATGGGGGCCAGGGGATCCGACGCGGCATTGGAGCAGGCGGATGTGATCCTCATGCACGATCGCCTGGAGAATTTTCTCACGGCCTGGGACCTCAGCGTGCGGGCTCGCCGCGTCATCCGGCAAAACTTGGTCCTCTCGCTCGGGGTGATGTTCGGCATGGGATTGTTGACGCTTTTCTGGGAGCGACTCCCGTTGTCGCTGGGTGTGGCGGCGCATGAGGGAAGTACCACGATGGTTGTGCTCAACAGCATGCGCCTGCTCATGAAAAAGCCGTGGGCCGCCTCCCGGACGTGATGATCGTGCGCGGGGTTGCGCCGACTTGAGGGGCGGTCCGGGCACCCATCCGCAAAATAAAAAAGGCGTCCCGCGAGCGGGACGCCTCTGTGGAGCGGTGAATTACTTCGTGCCCAGAATGGCTACTTTGGCGGCCTTGGCCACGCGGAACTTCACGACCTTCTTGGCCGGAATCTTGATTTCCGCGCCGGTGGCGGGGTTGCGGCCCACGCGCGCCTTGCGGTGAACGAGGACGAGTTTGCCCACGCCCGGGAAGGTGAAGGTGTTCTTGGCATTCTTGTACGCGAGTGCCGCGAGCTCTTCGAGAACGGCGACGGCCTGCTTCTTGGTGATTTCGACTTTCTCCGCGAGGTGCGCCGAGACTTGGGATTTGGTGAGTGCTTTAGCCATGATGTGACGGTGTTAAACGTGAGTGAATCTACGTGCTTTGTGTGTGAATCAAAGTGGCGGACTTGCGCCAACAGGCCCAATTCACTCGTTCACGGGACCTCTCGCAAGAAAAAACGCGGAAAATCTGAGGAAATCCGTGGAATTTATTTCTGTCGGTGGCGCCCTTACCCGCTTGACGGGGGCTGGGGCGCACGCAGACGATGGAAGCCAAGTGTCGGAACTTTCCAGTTTGTTGAGCGAGCATCGCTACGAGGTGGTGCGACAGATCCATGAGGGAGGCATGGGCGTCGTCTATGAGGCGCGCCAGTTGGGCAGCCGCGGCTTCGTCAAACGGGTCGCCATCAAGGTCATTCGCGATAGCTACGCGCAAAACGCCGAATTCATCGAAAACTTCATCGGTGAGGCCAAGCTCGTGGCCGACCTCATCCACACGAACATTGTCCAGACCTATCACCTGGGAGATTCGCGCGGGACGTGTTTCATCGCGATGGAGCTGATCCGGGGCGTCAATCTGGAACAGTTCCTAACGAAGCTGGCGGATTCCGGCCGTTCGCTGCCCCAGGATCTGGCGGTGTTCGTCGTCAGTCGAGTGGCTCGCGGGCTCGCCTACGCCCACGCCAAGACGGACCCGGAAGGCAAGGCGCTGGGGATTGTGCATCGGGACGTGAATCCCAAGAACATCATGATCGCGCTGGAAGGGGACGTGAAGCTCACGGATTTCGGGGTCGCCAAAGCGCGGGGATTTTTGGCCGACAAGGAGGGGGAGGAAGTGGCGGGAAAGCCGGAATACATGAGCCCGGAGCAGGCTGACTTTCAGATTACGGACAAACGGTCGGATATTTTTTCCGCGGGCGTCGTCCTGCTGCAATTGCTCTCCGGACAGAACGTCTTCAAGGGGTCGTCGCCGGAGGATTCCCGGCAGCGCGTGCTGGCCTGCCAGGTGCCCAGCATCGCGAAGATCTGTCCCGGGATTGCGGCCAAGCTGGAGGAGATCCTGCAGAAGTCGCTCGCGAAGGATCCGGGGGGCCGGTACCAGACGGCGGACGAACTGCTCTACGACCTGGAGTACTTCATGTATCACAAGGGCTACGGCCCCACGAACGAAACCTTGGGCAAATTTATCCGGGAGCTTTTCAGCAAGGAAATGGCCGCGCAGCGAACGAGTCCCGCGGGCGGACCCGGAGGGACCCTGAAGATCGCCGGCGCATCGACGGCCCGCATGTCCGGTGCGCGCGCGCGAAAAAGTGTCACGGAAATCTCGCGCTCAGCCACCAAGAAGATCCCCAAGGGCGGACTCTTTCAAAAGTTGAAGGACCGGCTGAAATAGGCGGGCCGCTCGTTCGGTTGGCGCCGACTGGCGGGCGTCCCGGAAGGCTGCGGACACCGAGAGGCGCGCCAGGGTTATTCGGTGGTTCGGTGGTGCGGTCGTGCGTAGGTCGGACTGATAGTTGCTCTCCGGGACATTGGCTGGTTACGATCTCTCCACTCATGGATGGCGAAGGTGAATCGGAAAATGACAGCACCCATGGGTCGTCCGGGCGCCGGCGGCGTTCGCGCTCGGGCGGCGGCCCGCGGGTGGGCGTGGTGCGCCGCAAGCCCCGCAACCATGGCCCGTTTGGCTGGTTTCGACAATCGTTCTACAATCCGCGCAGCCCGTTGATCACTTTGGTGGTTCTGGCCAGCGGCTTTGCGCTGATCGCGGTTTTGCTCTGGCTGTTCACCCGAACCCCGCCCCAACTACCCAACGGACTGAATGGGGGAACGCCACCGGAGTCACTGCCGCCCCTGAAGCTGTAAACGGCCTCACTTAGCGCCCTCACGTGTCCTTGGGAAAGGCAATTTCCCAACCGGCCAATACGGCCCGGCAGAGGGTCGGATTTGGTCGCGAAAGCACTGAGGGGATTGGCGTTTTTCGATTCGATGGATTCGGTTTTTGCCACCGCGGTCCGGTGTCCTTAGTCATTCGCGGACAGGTTCCAATTTTGTGAACTCGTATCTGCGCGCTACGGTTCCGGAATCCACATGAAGTCACCACGGCACGCTTTCCCCACGTTCCTCACCGCAGCGTCGATCCTGACGGTTTCCCTGACCGGCCTGGCAGCGGGGGCATCCTCCGCAGTCACGATCCGGGGCGGGGCAAAAGCTCTATTAACGCCGGTGATGGAACCCGCGCACGATCAGATTCCGATCCCGCAGCGCCCCGCTGGCATCGTTCCGGCCTCCCCTTATGTCGGCAAAAATGCCAGGGGCACCCTGGGAAGTGTGGAACGAATGGATCCCAGCCTGGACGCGTTGCTGGCTCCGGGAGTGACGATTGAAGTGCTGGCCAACGGGTTTCAGTGGTCGGAAGGGCCCACCTGGCTGTGGCGGGAACAGGCGGTGGTCTTTTCGGACGTGCCCCGGAACACCGCCTATAAATGGTCGGCTACAAAGGGCATCCAGGTTTTTCTCAAACCCAGTGGCTATACCGGTTCCGTGTTGACGTTTGGGGAGCCCGGGTCCAACGGGCTGACGGTCGGTCCGGACGGCTCGCTCGTTTTGTGTCAGCATGGCGACCGCCGGATTTCCCGGTTGACGCCCCACGGATTTCAACCCCTGGCCCGGTATTATCAGCACCGCAAATTCAATTCCCCCAATGACCTGGTTTTTGATCGCCTGGGGAACCTGTATTTCACCGATCCTCCGTACGGGCTCCCCGGACTGAACGACAGTCCATTGAAGGAGATTCCATGGAACGGCGTTTATTGTCGCCGGACCAACGGGCAGATTGATCTACTGACCAAGGACATGACCTTTCCCAACGGGATTGCGCTCTCCCCGGACCAAAAGACCCTCTACGTCGGTCAATCCGATGAGAGCCGCCCCGTGATCATGGCGTTCCCGATACTGGCCGATGGCAAGCTGGGTGACGGGCGCGTTTTTTACGATGCCACGCCGACGCGCACGGGTCGCCACGGTGTGCCGGACGGCATGAAGGTGGACGTGCACGGAAATCTTTTCGCCACGGGCCCGGGAGGTGTCCATGTGATCAACCCGGAAGGAAAATTACTGGGCATCATCAACACCGGGGGCCCGACGGGCAACTGCTGCTGGGGCGACGATGGTTCCACCCTTTATATCACGGCGGACAAGAATCTGGTTCGCATCAAGACGAGGACCAAGGGGACGGGATTCTAAATTCATTCGGTGCCGGGGAATCAACCCGTCACGCGTGCATTCGCTGAAAGCCCCCAGGCGGCACGTCACTCCCCAACTGGGATCAGCCGTGGCGATCGGCGTTGCCGGACCCCGTCAGTTCCGTTGGGCGAGGAGGATGACCAACCGTGCACCGATGACGGCGGCCACCGTCAGGAGGAGGATGCCGCTGGCATGGGACAGGCGGCGCATGGCCAGAACGGAAAACCGGCCCCGGCCCCGGGAAACGCTCCAGCCGAGCAGGGCGAACCAGGAGAAGCCGCCGACCGCCACGCCACCGATGAAGGACCACTTGCAGGACGCTTGATTGCAAACCCAGCCCGAGCCCAGGAGGGGAGCGGAGACGGTGAGCCAGAGCAGGAGGATTCCCGGATTGCCGAGCACCCGGAGGAAACCCGTCCAGAAGGCGGTGTGGGGATGAAAGTGTTCCTCGACAAACCGCTCGGCGCGGATTTCACCCGGAAGCGGAGCGCCGCGCAGGTATTTGATGCCCAGCCAGACCATCAACAGGAAACTCACAAGTTCCATGGCCGCGCGGATCCAGCGATCCGCGAACAATTCGGTGAAGCCGGCAAACGCCGCCGCACAATATGCCCCCTCCATCACTGTCGCCCCCAGCGCCACGAACAAGGCCCATCGGAACCCTTTGCGGGCCGCTTCGCCCAGCAGGGTGGCATTGACCGGGCCCCCGGGCATGGACGCCACGAAACCGGCCACGAAGCCGATGATCCCCGCCAGGAGTGGATTGAAGGCTAACATCCGCCGCGTGAAGCGAATTAGCGGGACGGGCCCGTATCTTCACGAGGGGCGACGTCCTCCGCGCCGCCTTCCGCCTCGTCCGGTTCGTCATCGGCTTCAATTTCACGCTGCATCTGACGCGAAATGCTGGGGCGGACAAACCCGTAAATCAGGTACGCGGTGAAGATCAGCGGCGCGGCCACGGGCAGTACGTTTTTCCAGAGGACCAGCAGGAGACCGAGAAACATGGCGATGATCAAGGTCTTCACGAAGGGCCGCTGCGTCCGCCAGTCCAGCTTCTTGAAGGTCGGGTATTTGACCTGGCTGACCATCATCATCGAAAGAAACAGCAAAATCACCGGCAAGGCGTAGACCCAGTTGCCCTTGCGGAAATCCGCCTTTTCGTCCAGCCAGATGAGGAAGATCGTCAGCGACGCCACCATCCCGGCCGCAGCGGGAATCGGAAAACCCGTGAAGTATTTTCCCCCGCCGGAGCCGGCCATGGCCGCGAGGCAGTTGAAGCGGGCCAGGCGAAACGCTCCGCAAATCACATAGATGGAGGCGATGAACCAGCCCACCTCCTTGTGGGGGCCAAACATGTCCGCCAGCACCACCCGATGCACCAGAAACGCCGGCGCCACACCGAAGCTCACGATGTCGGCCAGCGAATCGAATTCCCGCCCAAAGGGACTCTCAAATCCACCCATGCGCGCCACCCGCCCGTCCAGAAGATCCAGAATGCACGCGAGTAGAATGTAGAAGAGTGCCTCTTTGATCGCACCCCATTCCGGGGCCGCACTCGAAAGGTTGGCTTCGACGATGCGGGTCAGTGCGAGAAAGCCGCAGAACAGGTTTCCCGCGGTGAAGAGATTGGGCAGAAGATAAATCTTCAGCTTTGCATCCGGATCGGTCTCAGTGGACATCAGGGCAGGGGAAAAGAATTAGATTTTGGCCAGGACGGTTTCGCCACCGACGACCCGGTCCCCGCGCTTGACGGTGATCTGGGCGGCCATCGGCAGATAAACATCCCCGCGGGACCCGAACTGGATGAGGGCGATGCGATCCCCTTTGGTCACGGTGCTGCCCACCGCTTCCCAGGGGAGGATGCGACGGGCGATCAGGCCGGCAATCAGTCGGATCGCCATGCGCCCGCCGGGAAATCCCGCCGGCTCGGTGGGTTCGAAGCCCACCAGGACGTTTTCGTTGTGGACGGCGGAGTCCGCCGACATCGCGTTGAGGTACTTCCCCGGAGTGTGTTCGAGATAGCAAATCCGTCCACTCACCGGCGCCTGTTGCACATGGACATCAAAGACCGAAAGAAAAATGGAGATCCGCCGGCAGCGTCCGCCCATCACCTTCATCTCATTGAATTCTTCAACGGCATCCACCAGTCCGTGGGCCGGGGCGACGACGAGACCGGGGCCGGGCGGGACCTTGGCGGTTGGGTCGCGAAAAAAGTAGAGCGTGAAGGCTCCGAAAATCGCGTAGAGCGCCCCGGGGATCCCCCAGACGACGGACGTCCGGAGGCCGACGAAATACAGCGCCATCCCCAGCAATACGGTGAGTACGGCTGAGAGGAGCAGGATTCGGAGCGCGGCACGGAAGGCCTTGCCTTGATGCTTCATCTGAAACCCAAACCTAGCAGCGGTGCGGTGGTTGAACAATAAAGGAAGACGACGGCGTGGGACGGGGAACCCGGGGGCCGGTTGGCCGGAACCGCCGACACTCCGGCGCGGACCTCAACGGAAAGACGCCGATTTCCCGGGCCTTCATGCCAGGGGAACTTCGTGATAATCCAACGCCCACTCGACCATGTAACGAACCCGAACGGGGGTTACCCGGTACACCAGCAACATCGGGTTGTCGATCGAACCGAGGTACTGACGCATCAGCGGGTTCTGCTCCCAGATGGCCGCCAGCAACGTGCGATCCGCGAGCACCGCGGCGGTCCCGGTGATCCGAACCTGGTTGTGCTGCTCGTCCACGTAGCACAGCTCCACCTTCGGATTGGCCGCAATTTCCTGGGTCTTGCGGTACGGGCGCAGGTTGGCGATGTACACGGTGAATCCATCGGTCCGCACGGGCGAGACCGGCCGCAGCCGGGGTTGATCTCCGTCGGTGGTGGCCAGGCAGGGAAATTTGGCGCCCGCCATCGTGGCCTGAGCCAGGGCGGGCAATTGCGCCGGATCGATCGGCTTCGGCAGTGGTTTTGACATGAGCGTCTTTCGCTCACCTGCCGGAAATGGGAAAGAATTTTGACCGCGGATGACGCGGATGACGCGGATGCACTCGAAAAGTGGGGTTCCGTATCGGCGTTATCCGCGCCATCCGCGGTTCATTTTTTGGAAGTGTCGCTGGAGTGCTAGCGCTGGATCACGATGCCATCGCCCATCGCCCGTTCCAGGCGGGCCCAGGCCACGGCGTGATCGCGCAAGGCCTGGCTGTAAATGGTCCGAGCGTCGGTGAGGGCGGTCTGGGCGCCGAGGACGTCCAGTTGGGTGCCCGTGCCTGCTTCCGCCCGGGCCGACGCGAGACGGAGGGCTTCCTCGCCTTGCTCGATGACACGCTGCTGCGCGTCGAGGATGTCCTTGGCCTCCGTCCAGCCGTTGTATGCGGTGCGGACCTGCAGATCGATCCGACGGCCGACGTCGTCCCGCTCCAGCCGAGCCTTGGCCTTGCGCGCTTCGGCGGCCCGGACCTTCCCCTTGGTCAGTCCGAAATCCCACAGGCTCCAGTTCAGTTGGGCGCCGGCGTCCCACCCGTGGACTTCCTGATTCAAGCCCGGCGCCGGGGTGCCGAAGGTCAGGCTTTGCGCCCCGTAACCCGCGCCGACGCTCAATTGGGGATAATAGGCCGACTTCGCCTGCACGATGTCTTCATCGCGCAAATCGATGAACTTGTTTTGCGCCTCCAATTCACTGCGCTGTTGCTGACCGCGTGTCAGGGCGGCGGCGAGATCCAACGACGGTGCGCTGATGGTCAGGTGATCCGCTGTCGTCAACGGAATGTCCTCACCGACCTCGGCGGAAACCCGGTAGCCGAGGAGCACGGCCAGTTGGGTCCGATTATTGCGGAGGACATTGCGGGCGCGAATCAGCCGCGGTCGCGCGTTGGCAAGTTCCACCTCGGCCCGGAGCACGTTGAATCGGGGGACGGTGCCCGCGTCGTATCGGCGACGGGCGTCATTCAACTCCTGTTCCAGCAGGCGTACCGACGCTTCCTGGGTCCCGATCAGTTCCACGGCCAGCAGGATGTCCAGATAGACCGTGCGCACTTCCAGCAAGGCATCCGCCACCACCGTCCGGTGCTGTGCCAGCGCGGCCTCTTCGGTGAGCTTCGAGGCCCGTGCGGCCGATTTCAGTTTTCCGCCCGTATAGACCGGCTGGCTCAATTGAATCCCGGCATTCCAGCTCTTGTCGGTCTGGAATTTCACCACGGGCTGGCCCGGGGTGAACGCGACGCCCTGAATCCGTCCCTCGTCCTGGGCAGTGAACGCCCCGATGGCATTCAGCTTCGGCAGATAAACGGCGCGCTGCTGCAGGGTGATGCCGTGGGCCTCCTCGATGTCGTGCTGACTTTTGCGGATGGCCGGACTTTGGATCAATGCCCGACTCAGCACCTCGTCGAGGGTCAGCGGTTCGGTGGGCGGTATCGGCGTGATCTCCTTGTGCGCCAGGACGGTGGCCAGTGAAAGGGCCCAACCGAGGGTCAGCGCTGGCAGGGTGCGCCGGTGTCGGTTTTTGTAAAATGGGTTTCGCATTTTGTGTCAGGTAAGATTATTGGACGGCGTTCTGGCCGCCAGTTTCGCGTTCGATGAAAACATCCACCTGCTGCCCGACGTAGGTGGGAAACGCCGGGCGATCAAATTCATAGATCACTTGGAGGACCCGGGTGTCGACCCGTTCGAGGCTGTCGCCGGTGAGATTGCGCTTGGGGATGACGAAGGGTTCAATGCGGAGGAAGCGGAGTTTCATTTTCAAATCCGCGTGCCCTTTCAGGCTGGCCTCGGCGGCCGCATCCGGTCGGACGAGCAGGCCATTTTGTTCGTCCACCTCCGCCCGCACCTGCAGGGTGTCGATGTCCCCCAACAGCAGCAGCGGTTCCGCCAACGCCGCGGCCGGAGCGAATTCACCCGCGCGCACATTGAGCTGCAGGATCCGGCCGTCCCGCGGCGCCCGGACGGTCAGGATTTCACTCTCGGTCCGTGACAGAGCGAGTTGGGCCTTCATGGCGCGGATCTGCGCTTCCAGAGCCGTGAGCCGCGCCTGGGCGCCGGCTTGGGCAAATTGCCGTCGCTTCAATTCATCCGGGGTCGCCACCTTTTGCCGCTCCAGTTGCTCAAACCGGCTCAATTGGTCGCTCCAATCAGCGACGCTGTTCGCCTCGACGCCGCGCTGGGCCTCGGTGGCCGCGAGTTGCGCGTCCATGTTGGCCAGGCGCGCCGCCGCCTCGCGATCATCGAGCTGGAAGAGGGGTGCGCCGGTTTTGACGGCTTCACCCACACGGACAAAAACCTTGACCACCAGTCCGCCCTTGGGAGCGGCGATCCGGACGTTTTCCCGCGAGGCTTCGATCAAGCCCGTCGCCGCCACCGTGTGGGCGAAGGAGGCGCGGGCGGGGGGATCGATCGGGCCGGGATCCGGCCGCTTCTGATTGGATTTCCGGATCAGCACGACGGCTGCGGCGATGCCCGCTACCGCCAGGTAAAAACTGGGTTTGGTGAAAAGCATAAGGTGAAACTTGAGACTCGCCGAAGACGTCGTGGGTCGTGGGTCGCGGTCGTCGGTTCAGTGGGTTTGATGCGCGAAATGTTCCAGTTCGGCGCCGGTAAGAATCCGTCCGGCCCGTCCGTCTTCCATCTCGGTGATGCGATCCGCGTAGCGATAGATCCGGGAATCGTGGGTGACGACGATCACACACCGTCCCGGGGCGCGGGCAATCGTGGTGAGCAACTCCATGATTTGTCGTCCGGTGGCGGCGTCGAGGGCGCTGGTGGGTTCGTCGCAAATGAGCAATCGGGGCGAATGAACCAGCGCGCGGGCGATGGCCACGCGTTGTTGCTGACCGCCGGACAACTGGGTCGGGTGCATCGTCAACTTCTCCCCCAGTCCCACCTGTCGGAGCCTCTCCACCGCCGCCCGTTCTGCCGGCACGCGCGAGTGGCCGTTCAACAGGAGGGGGACGCTGACATTTTCCACGCAGGTCAGCGTGGGAATGAGATTGAACTGCTGGAAAATGAAACCCATGGTGCGTCCCCGGAAGGCCGTGATCGCGCCCGGTTTCAGCCCGTTCAGTTGGGTGCCAAACACCTCCACGCTGCCCTCGTCCCACCGCAGGGTGCCGGCGATGACCGAAAGCAGGGTCGTTTTGCCGCAGCCGGACGGACCCACCACCAGGTGCATTTCACCCTCGTGGGCGGTAAAATCCGCGCCCTTCAACGCCAGGGTGCGGGAATCGCCGGAGCCGAAGGCCTTCATCACGCCCGTGACGTGAACGGCTGGAATAAAATTACCGAGACTCATGCGGGTTGAAAGCGATTACGTGAGGGTGATGCGACGGGTTCGGGTCAGCCTCGGAAAACGATGGCGGGTTCGAGCCGGGCGATCTTCAGGATGCCCAATCCGGCGGCCAGGACGCAGATGGCCAGCACGGCCCCGGCCGTCTTCACCAAGGACGAAGCCTGCATCACGAACGGCGGCATCCCGGCGTCCAGCACCAGGAGGCCGAACACTGCCGCCAGTCCGACGCCGATGCCATAGCCGATGAAACCGACCGTCAACGCCTGGGTCAATAGCATGATCGACAGACGAAATGTGCTCGCGCCCATGGCCTTCAAGGCCCCGAGATGTCGCAGGTTTTCGAGGACAAACGAGTAGAATGTCTGTCCGCAAATCGCGATCCCGACGATGAACCCCAGGATGATCGTCGTCATGAAAGACGCCGGGATGCCGGTGTTTTTCCAGATATAGGCCACGGTCACCTTGGTATATTCCTCCGTCGTATACGCCTTCATGCCGGTTTCCTTTTCGATGCGGGCCGCCACCTGGTCCGGGGTCAATCCGGGTTTGGGTTCCGCGAGGATTACTGAAAGCATTTTGCGCTGCCGGGGCGCGTATTGCAGCGCCTGGTCATAGCTGGTGAAGACATACGGATAACCAAAGAAATGCCGCTCCGTCCGGCAGATGCCGACGATCCGTGCCTCGCGGTCGTTGATTTCAAAGGTGTCGCCCAACCCCACCGGCGTGGTGCGCCCCGCGCTGAGACGCTCCACCCCCAGTTCATCGATGACGACCGTGTTGGGCAGGCGAAGGTCCTCCAGACGTCCCTTGAGTATGAGGGGCGGCCGGCCAAACAACGTGGCGCCATGCAGGCCGATCACCATGACGATCTTGTCGGCCCCGTCGACCGTCTTGGCCTTCAGCATCCCCTGATACATCGGCACGGCGAAGTCGACGCCATCGACGCTGCGGACGCGGTTGACATCGGTATCCCGCAACGCTTTCGTTTCATTGGCATATTCCACGTGAGCCTCCACC
>JAYTHD010000449.1:0-4938 GCA_043732975.1 Verrucomicrobiota bacterium | reverse complement strand
ACCATTGGAATCAGGCCGCGTTTTCGCGGCACCCTGGACGCGCTGGACATTGATGGGGACGGACGCATGGAAGTTTTGCATTCCGGTTATGATGCGGGTCTTGAACTCCAGACGGCCCTCTATCGTCGCTCCAACCAAACGACGCGAGCCAACGCCAGGCCGGGAATCCCGAGCGCCCTGCTAACCCGCTCCGCCACCCCCCAGAGCGCCCACTTCGTTTGGACGGCGCCCAGCGACCCGGAGACACCCTCGGCGGGACTGCGCTACGCGCTTTATCTGCGGGGGCCATCCGGTCGCTTTTATATTCGCCCCGGGGCTTTGGATTCCGGCGCGCGGCTCTCGCCCGGCCTGGAGGCCACGCTCCAGACCACCGAGTTTTTCTTCGTGCCCCAAGCTGGGGTTCACCTGGCGGAAGGCGTCTACCACTGGAGCGTTCAAGCGGTGGATTCCGGGGGGCTCGGGTCGAAATTCGCGCCTGAGCACGAGTTCACCATCGGCGGCGCCCAACCCGGCGAATTGCCCCCGGGCCCGGCGCCCGTGGAAATTCGCGCTTCCATTCCTTATCGCGACGCTTTCCTCGATCTGGGCGATTTTGACCTCGACGGCGATCTGGACGCGCTCCTGGCGGGCGGTTCAAACACGTTTACTTTTCCCAACGCGGACACCACAGTCCTGACTCAAAACCATGGCCCGATCGCGGACGGAGCGTTGCCTTTCCCCAGTATCGCGACCCTGCCCCCAATTCGCCGCGGGATGCTCCGCTGGGCGGATTTTGACGGCGACGGCGACCTGGACGTGGCCCTCTGCGGGGAGAGCAATGGCGGGCCGATTTTGCAAATTTGGCGCAATGACGGCGGGACGCTCACCCTCCACGAATCGCTCGCTGGCGTCACCGAAAGCTCGCTGGCCTGGGGGGATTTCGACGGCGATGGCGATCTGGATTTGATCGTGATCGGTTTCGCCAACAAGGTGCCGCTCACCCGCCTTTTTCGCAACGACGGCGGACATTTTCATCTTCAAGGCACCACCGTCAATCACAAAGCCGAGTTGCCCAAAATGCTGTTGGACACCAGCCTGCCCGATGTCGGCTCCGGCACGGTGCTTTGGCTGGATTACGACCACGACGGCGACCTCGATCTGTTGATTTGCGGCGACACCCAACATTACGACAAGCCCATTCCCCAACCGATGGCGCCGCCCTTTGCTTTGCGCCCCCCCAACACGTACTTGATGGCCGCGACTCTGGAAGGCCCGCCCGCCTTACCTATCACCGCGCTTTTTCGCAACGACGGGCTCAAATTGGCCGGTATCCATGCCGGCAAGTGGCGCTTCACCCGCGTGAAAACCGATCTGCCTGCGATCCTCGATTCCTTTGGGGTTGCCGGCGGCACCGCCATGACCGCCCTCTCCGAGTGGTCCGATTTTAACGCCGACGGCTACCCGGACATCGTCCTGGGCGGGCTCGGCGCGGTCTCGGGCCATCCAGGTTTCGGCGCGCCGACCGCTAAAATCTTCCGCAACGGCGGCGATGATCCCGCTCTGGGCAAGTGGAAATTTCTGGCCGGCCCCGAACTTTTAACCGGAGCGATTTCCCGCTCACTCCAAACCTTAACCGCCGCCGATTGGGACAACGACGGCGCCCCCGATGTCCTTCTATCCGGGCGCATTAATAGCGGCGGCAACGTGCCCACCCAGATCGCCCATAATGATAGCCTCAAATTCACCCGCCGCACCTTCCTGCGCTCGCAAGACGGGGGCGACCTTCAGTTCGCCAGCGGCCTCGCCGCGTTCGGGCATTTCGACGGCGATGGCAGCGTGGATGTGCTGCTCTCGGGCATGTGGGGCTTGCGGGTCACCACGGGCGACAGCCCTTGGGGCACCGTCGGCAGCCTCTTCGTCAACAAAGCCACAGCCGCAAATAGCCCGCCCTCGATCCCTTCGGGCCTTGTTGCCAGCGTGTCTGGGGCCGGGACTGCGATAACCTTTTCCTGGTCGCCCTCGACGGACGACCACACTCCGCCGGCGGGCCTTTCCTACAACCTCATGGTTGAGCGCGTGGATGGCCTCCCAGGCGGGATGCCCGGCATGGCCAACTTCGCGACTGGAACGCGCCGCGTTTGCCGCGTCGGGAATGTGGGCAGCCGCACTTTCTGGACCCTGCGGAACCTTCCCGCCGGCGAATACAAGTGGTCCGTGCAAGCCATCGACGCCGCTCTGCTTCCCTCTGCTTTCGCCACCGGTCCGGCCACTTTCACCGCCGCGCCGCCGAGGCCGCCCGTCATCACGCCTCTGCCTCCACTCCACGATTGGATCGTTGGAAACCCCCTCTTGGCCGCGGTGGATTTCCTCGGCCTTGCCGCTGATCGCGGCGCCCGCATCGTCGTTGGCCGACGCGGGCAGATCCTTCTCTCTCGCGAGGGGGACCCCTTCGAGGATGTCGATTCCGGTGTGTTTACCGATCTGAACGATGTCCTGATCGACCCCCAGGGCGCGATGACTGTCGGAGCCGAGGGAGTCATCCTGATTTCGAGCGATGGCGCGGTTTGGACCGAATTGCCGAGTGGCGTGACCGCCGATTTATTCGCCGTCACACGGGGCGACCACGGCTGGGTCGCCGCCGGCGACGGCGTCATCCTTCACTCCACCGATCGCCTCGCCTGGACGCCCGGGGTTTTGCCTGCTGGCGCAGTGATCCGCGATCTTTCCTGGGGCCTGGAACGTTACGTCGCCGTGGGCGAGCGGGCCGGCTTTCCACTCCTGCTCGCTTCCACCGACGGCCTGGCCTGGGCGGATGTCACACCAGCGGGCCTCGCGACCGGGGCAGTTCTGGGCGTTGCCAATGACGGCCACGAATTCATCGCAGTCGGGGGCTCCGCCCCGTATCCGGGCACGCACAGCGACATGCTCACCTCGACGGACGGGCTCGCCTGGACTTTCACGGAAACGCCCGACCAGCAACCGCTAAAGAAAATCATTCACGCATCCACTGGGTGGTTCCGGGTGGACGATTCCCAAGTCTGGCGCTCCGACGACGCTTTGGCATGGACCGGCATCCAATCCCGCGGCTTTTTCCCCGTGAACTACAGCGGCGTGGCGGCGGACGCCGGCCTTATCACCACCATCGGAGCGTCGGGGGGGCTTTTTGATTCCCTGGCGTCGCCGGTCCAATTTACGCGGCGCGGCGGCTTTGGAGGTTTCGCCTACAACGAGCCCGAGTTCCTGGCCGCCTCGGGAGATATCGTCGTGGCCGCGCCCAGCTCGGGCTATCACTACGTCTCGCGCGATGGCGGACGCACCTGGACCTCCAGCGATTACATCGGCGCCGGAGTGAAAGGGCTGGCCTATGGAAAGGGACGCTTCGTCCGCACGGGTGACCAGATTGACACCTCCACCGACGGCGTGACCTGGACCCGCGCCGGCGCCGTCCGGCTCAGCAGCGGCCCCTTGGCCTTCAGCGGTTCCCGTTTCGTGGCGGGCGCCCCCTATCCCGCCTTCCTCATTTCCGCCGATGGTTTGGATTGGACTACCGTCACTTCACCGGCGGGAACCAGTATCGCGCTCGCCTATGGAAACGGCCTCTTCCTGTCCTTGGATCAGACGGGAAACATCCTCACTTCCCCCGATGGCTCTAGTTGGACCCAGACCACCCAAATCACTGCGGACCATCTAAGCTTTGCCCATGATCGCTTCTTCGCCTTTAGCAAAACCGGCCAGGCCCACACCTCAACCGATGGCGCGGCTTGGATGACGGTCCCCGGCCTGCCGTCAGGAGTCGTCCTCAACCAAGTCGCCTGGCGCAACGGACTCTACGTCGCCGTCGGCGGCCCCAAAGCCGTCCTGCTCTACTCCCCGGACGCGGTCACGTGGACCTCCGCCCCTGTGCCTGCCTCCGGAACCCTCAACGCGATTATTTCAACCGACGCCGGCCTGGTCGTCGCCGGGGCGAGCCAGGCGCTACTTCTGGCGCCGGACAACGGCCCCGTCCAACCTCCGCTCGTTCTCGCCATCGCCGCCAACCCGACCACCGGCGGATTCATCTTCAATGTCCATGGAGCCCCTGGCCAGGTCATCCTTCTCGAACAATCGTTTGACCTTGTGACTTGGACCACTGCTCAAACCGTCGTCCTCGCCGGAGAATCCGAAACCATCGAAATCAAAATCAATCCTCCCCGTCCCTTCGCGTATTTCCGCTTGCGCGCCCAGTGACATCCATGAGCCGGCGCGCTGGCGCCACACCTTGCAATCCCAGTGCGAAAGTTCATCCGCCCGGATCGCGACTTCGTTCGTCGAGAGGGTGAGAGTGCCGGGGGCGTCGAAGAACTGGCTGCCGCGCGGGTCGATCCGGTGATTCGGACCGATGGGCGTGGTAACAGATTCAAGGGGATTACGTACGGAAGGAGGTATGAAATCTTCATCCTTAAGTCTGATCCGTGGACTCACCGTCGCCGTCCTGTTGTCCGCCCTCCAACCCTGGAAATCAGAGGCGGCTCCCAGTCAACCGGTGGCCGTCTCGCCCGTGGGCGAGACCAAGCCTTTTCATGGCACGCTGCGCGCCAAAGACGTGAGGCTCGGCACCTTGTCGCTGGGTTCGACCAAAAAGATCACCCGCATTCTGGCGCTCGATCCGGCCAGCCGGCTCAACAAGGGGATTTATCCCGCCACGCTGGCCGATTTCTCGATTGGTGACGTCGTCGAGGGGTTTGCCTTCCCGGATCCTCAAGGCCGGATGGTGGTAGCGGTGGCGACCGCCTCGGCGCCGACGCTTAATTCCTCGGAGACCAAAGGCAGAAAGGCGTCCCGGCCGCACAAAGCACGGGCAACCGGCGCCGGGCGGCCCCGCGCCGCTGCGCCGGCTTCACCCAGTGCAATGAAGGCCAGTCCATCCGCCAACCCGCCCTCCGCGACACCAAAATCTCCTGGCGCCAAGTCGAAGCCCGC
>JAYTHD010000448.1:0-24584 GCA_043732975.1 Verrucomicrobiota bacterium | reverse complement strand
GGGTGCGCGCGGTTTCGATCATGCGCAAGTAAGCGAGATTGTGCACCACTCCGCCGCAGTCGGTGTCGAAGAACATGACTTCTTCGTGCGTGGTGACGGCGGGGGCGGACGCAGCAACGGGAACAGGTTGCATCTGCAGGCGATTCTAGCGGTAACTACCCCGGTTCAAATGAGAAATCTCGTGCCCGCTGGTGAGTGGCCGAAGGACAACCAGCAAGGTGGAGACTCCCGGCGAGCCAGCGTCTCCGATCACGAACCGATGGCGCCGACGCGCTCCACGATCTGGTTCGCGGCATTCGGTTGAAAGTGCCCAGCGGGATTCACGCACCCGCCAAACGTCGGTCTGGCGTCGAATTCAATCCGACGTCGGCTGAGGCGCGGGACCCGGCGACGTGCTTATTCCTTCGGGAGCATGAAATGGGGATTCTGGATGATGCCGAAGATGTTGCCGAACGGGTCGAACACCGTGGCGACGCGAATACCTTCGCCGACATCCTGCACCGCCGAGCGTTGGGTGGCGCCGAGTGAAAGGAGTCGGTCAAAGGCCGACTGCGCATCGGCAACCCCCCAATACGTGACGGAACCTGCCGCCCCGCCGGGCGTGCTGGAAGCATCCGGATCGAGAGCCAGCTCGTAGCCACCGACGTTGTACGCGACATAAAAAGGCTGATTGAAGTAAGGTTCGACCCCGAGGATGGACGAATACCACGCCCGGGCCCTGTCGAGATCTGGCGCGTGATAGATGACCGTGCTCAGCCCCTGAAAGTGTGGATTGGCGGTCGGTGCATTCATGCGGAGGAGAAAATGAGCGAGCGGCCCCCCGAGTGCAAAACTCAACCATCGGTACGCGGGAATCGCTGGCTTGGCTTGTTTGAAAAGTGAAAGGGGATCCCTTTGAATTTTCAAACAGGCTCTTAACGGGAATTTCTCCGCCGGGCTGCCCAAATTCGCCGCGCCGTCACTCCTCGGGCCTCGGGGTTTTGGATTCCTGAGCGCGGCGTCCATAGAGAATATCCAGCACCCATTTGCTCTCGTAGTGCGGTCCACGAATGGCGATCGACACCATCAAACCCAACACTTGCCACGGCCCCACCACACTGAGCTTCCGCCCCGAGCTGAGCACCCTTGGTTTGAGCACCACAAAGCGTCCGACCTGCTTGAGCGCCTGAACGAACGCAATATCCTCACCGGCGTATAGTTTCTCGGAGAACCCACCCGTCGCATGATAGGCATCCCGGGTGCAAAATAGAAAACAGCCGCCCACCCACCGAATGCCGCGCGCGGCCAGAACCGCGAAAAAAAGGATGAGGCGTCCCCAGAGGGGCGTCGGGCCATCGAAATCAAAGACGCATCCTCCACCGGCGGCACCCGCTCGCAAGGCAACCAGGGCCGCCGTGATGGCCCGTTCATTCACTTGTGTATCGGCATCGACAAAAAAGAACACCTCACCACAGGCCCTTCGTGCCCCGGCATTGCGCACCGCGGATATTTTGCGAAGCGCGACGCCCAGGGTGCGGGCTTCCATCTGTTCGGCAAGCGTGCGGGTCGAATCGGTCGAGGCATCATCCACCACCATCACCTCATAAGGCTCGGCGACCTTTTCCATGGCCGTGTGAATGCTCCCCAGGCACTTCTGAATCCACAGCTCTTCGTTATGGGCCGGGACGATGAATGAAATCATAACGGCATTGTAAATGAATCATGGCGTGACTTTAATACCCCACAGTTGTGACCAAGACGGAGCCGCTTTCGCACCAAAATCCATGGATTGCGGACCGGCCAAGACCCCACCACCCCAAGCGGGGCGACGAGGTTGTCGCCTGGTCGCCGAAGCGCTCATTCGCGGACCAGGCGAATGTCAATTTCGCGATCCACATATTTCCATTCCTCCGTCGCCCGTAACGCCGCCACCAAGTCTTCGAAGGCCGTCGAATCCGCCGCGGCATAATCAAACAGCGTGAGGAAATCAAACGATTCGCTCCCCTCCAGATCACGACAGTGATGCAAACGCCGGGCGATGGCGGCAGATACTTCAAGCCCGTGGCCGTGTGCCGGGAACGGTCTTCAAAAATGGCCCTTCGCTCGTCCTGGGTGAGCCCCCACCAAGTGGCATTCTTGCGGATGGGAATCAACGCACCACAGGTGGCGTCGGGCCGGCCCGATGACTCCTGCGTGGATTCAAGTTGGACCTTCTCCCCCCGCTCAACGTAGCGCCCATGGATTGTCACACCCCGCAGGAGCCATCGCGCTCCGGCAGGCAACGCCATGATGGAGCCGTTGATGATGTCGAGTTTTCCAGGCTGGGAAATTGGGTCACCGGTCACGGTCTTGCATTGGATCACGGACCACGGTCCGGTGTTCCCTCCGATAAAGGTGAAGAGGCGCGGATTCATGGCGATGGCCGCACCTTTGGGCCACCCGCGAGCAGTTCCCGAATCCATGCGCTCCCGGCACAATCCGACACACGCTTCCCACAACCGGTCTTGAACTCGGGGGACATGCCGAAAGAGAGGAACTCCAGAATGATCTCACGCTGCGCACGAATGGCCGCCACCTCGCCCGATCCGCCACGCCCGGTATTTTGCACCGCCAGATGAAACGCCGTGGATCCGGACTTGTTCGCCCGGGTCGGATCGCTGCCGGCGCGGAGAAGACATCGCACCGCCGCCGCACACCGGGTTCGAACGGCGCGATGCAATGGAGTCGCGCCATTCTTATCCTGGCCGTGAAGGTCGGCGCCGGCTTCAAGGAGACAACCGAGCGTCTCCACCTGCCTTTTGGCGTCCCACGTCGGGTGGGTCACCACGCCGTCGGCGGCGTAGTGCAACGGCGTGCTTCGGCGATGGTTGGTGGCCGCGTTCGGATTGGCACCCGCGGACAAGAGGAGTCGCAGAATCTCGACCCGGTAACCAGCCGCCGCCAAATGCAAGGCGGTATCGCCCACGTAAATCCAATGGAAAATCTTTGAATCGTAGAGTTTCGCCTGCCTGATGAGCCGCGTCGCCAGTCCGGAATCCAACTTGAGCAGCGCCGACACCGCGCCGCGGTGGTCGTCCACGATGGCTGTCAGGAGAATCTTCATATGACGAATTTGATTCCGAGCCGAGTACCCTTGCCGGAGGACGATGCGCCAGGCCAAGAGCCAGGCAACTGGCGAACCTGCAAAAATGAATGGGATGCTGGATGTCCGGGGATACTCGCGCGGACTCTCGTAACACCGGTTTTGTGGCCGAAGGCCAGCAAGCGAGGTGGTGGCTCGGACGAGCCATGACCGGTGAGGAGGTCGGGAGCCAACGCGGGTGGCTATCGCGAAGTCTCTCCCACCGGTTTTGCGGCCGGAGGCCGGCAAGCCAGGTGGAGCAGAGCTCTGACGAGTTAGGCCCAAACGCGCAAGAACCGCGGATGGAACTGACAAAACCGCATCCGTGCCCTCGACCTCCTCCGCACCGAGATCACGTGTCGGTTCGACTACCTCGACTTCGACGACTACCTTCCCTTCGGTGGACAACCGTGAGGACGGAATCAACCGCTTCACAGCAAAGACCGCCTCGTTTATGGACGACCACTACCTGCCAACGCCTGGGAACTGCCCCAAATCTATCGTCCCCCGCGACACCGTCGCTGAAATGGACGCGACCGTTGCGCCCCTCCGGCAGAGGATCGAGGAATTGGAGGCACAAATCGCCATCCGACATTGAAATGAACCCACGCCCACCGCTCCCGCCATTCACCGAGGAAACCGCACGCCAGAAAGTTCAGGCCGCCGAGGACGCCTGGAATTCCCGCGACCCCGAACGCGTCTCCCTCGCCTACACCGAGGACACCGAATGGCGCAATCGCTCCACCTTTCTCCAGGGGCGTGCTCAGGTCGTCGAATTCCTCTGTCAGAAATGGTCGCACGAGCAGGAGTATCGCTTGAAAAAGACCCTCTGGGCCTTCACCGGCGATCGCATCGCGGTGCGCTTCGAGTACGAATACCATGACGACACCGGCCAATGGTATCGCGCCCACGGCAACGAGAACTGGGAATTCGACGCGCTCGGCTACATGAAGTTCCGCTACGCCAGCATCAACGACCAACCCATCGCGGAAGCGGATCGCAAGTTCCGCTGAGAACTCCCGGCAGTCTCGCATTTTTTATTCCACAGCCGATGGGGAGATGCTGGATTCACGGGGTCTTCCGATTGCTGCCCCGCGGGCAGCTGCTTTCCTCCCGCGATGTCTATCGGGGTGCGCACGTTTTTTCGCTATGGGTTGCCCGTCCTGCTGTGGGCCAGCCTGATCTTTTCGGCGTCGACCGATCTCGGATCGGCGAGTCATACCTCGCGTTTCATCGGACCGGTGCTCCGCTGGCTGTTTCCCGGAATTGCGGACACGGCCGTGCAGAAGCTCAAATTGGGAATTCGCAAGAGCGCGCATGCGACGGAGTATGCCGTTTTTGCGGTGCTGGTTTGGCGGGCCCGTTTCCGTCCCGGAAGGGAGAACCGATTGCCCTGGTCCAACAAGCTGGCGTGGCAGGCGTGGGCGGCGGCCACGTTTTATGCGATGACGGACGAATACCACCAGTCCTTCAGTCCGAGCCGGGAAGGTTCCGTGCGGGATGTTTTGATCGATTCCTTGGGTGCAGCGATGGGGCTTTGGCTGGTTCACCGCTGGGGTCGTTTCCGCCGTTGGTGGTAGATCGGACTGTCGAGAAGGCGCCTGGGGTCCCAGGATTCTGATCCGTGAGGAA
Source organism: Verrucomicrobiota bacterium (assembly GCA_043732975.1). Taxonomy (GTDB): domain Bacteria; phylum Verrucomicrobiota; class Verrucomicrobiia; order Limisphaerales; family UBA9464; genus CANIZL01. The sequence goes on along the minus strand of JAYTHD010000448.1, from coordinate 19,852 downwards.
TGGTGCCTCCCGTTGCGGTTGATTTGGTGTTGGGAGGGGCGACGGGAATGAAGCCAGAAGCGGGCTTGAATTGTTCGGCGGGTGATCGATTTTGGGCTGGTTTTGATTCCCACGGTTGAAAAATCCTTTAACCTAACACGACAAATGACTGAAAGCAGTGGATCGGGTAATCCGGAATCGCCCAAACCGGGCGGTGGTGGGCGGCAGCGTAGGCAGCGTACTGAGTATCGCTCGGACGGCGCCTCGGCCAGTCGTGGCCTTCGGTGGATCGTGTTGCCGGTGGTGGGTTTGGTGGTGGTCGGTCTGGCGACGGCCTTGTTGGCCAAGCCGGCCTATCGAAAGTATAAGGAGGGCAAGGGGCGGGCGGCCGGCGTTCGGGCGGGGGAGCAATTTGCCGCGGGCGAACTGGCGGAAGCCGTCCGCACGTTGCGTCTGGGGTTGCAGTTGGCGCCCGACGACACTGTGGTATTGCGGAATTCGGCCCAGATTCTGGCAACCGAGGATATTCCGGACGCCTTGAATTTTTGGCAGAAGATTTTCCACAAAGGAGAGGGGACGACCGATGACCGTATCCGGTATTCGACTTTGGCAATCCGGTTGCGACGGTACGCATTGGCGAAGGAGGAATTGGACGGGTTGCTGAAGGCCGAGCCCAGGAACCCCACGATTCAAAGGCTGGCCATCCGACTCGCCCAAGCGACCGGAAATTGGAGTGAAGCCATAGCCGAAGCCCGCCGGTTGGCTGCGAATGAAAACAACGAGACGGGAAAATACAACCTCGGACATTCCCTGGTCCAGGCGAGCAAGCCGGACCAGGGCAAGGACGCCACTTCGGAGCAGGTGAAATGGGCTGAGGAAGGTTCTCAAATCCTGTTGCCGATTGCCAGCACGGCTGGACCGCTGCAATCCGCCGCGGCGTCAGCCTTGGCGGACACCGTCAATCTTCAAGGCGAGGCCGCCCGCATGGTCCTGGAATCGCTGGCGAAGATAACCAACAAGAGTGCTGCCGATGTGCTTTCGATGGCGGTCATTCAGGCGAAGGCAGATCCTAAAAAGGTGCGGGAATCCTCAGAAATGATTGTCCGGGAGCTGTCCAACAGCCCTTTGGACTCCCGGATGCGGGCGGCGGACTGGCTCGGCAGCATGGGCGCGGCCAATCTGGCGGCCCAGTTGATCCGGCCCGCGGACACGGCCACGAACGTGCTGGCGGCCTACATGGACGCCGACCTGGCCTTGAAAAACAAGAATTGGCCCCATCTGAAGGAAGTTTTGTCGCAGACGAATATTGTCCTGACGGCGACGATGAGCAATGTGCTGAGCGCTGGTGTAAGCTTGAGTGAGAACAACCCGACCGCCGCGGAGCAAATCTTACGGGCCGCCATTGATTCTGCCAACAGCGCCATTTCGGCGGACAATGAACTGATTTACATCGCGAACTCGGCCGAGGAACTGGGCCTGACCCGCGTGGCCATCGCGGCCCACGAAGCCCGGTTGTCGCGTGGACCGGCGGTGGTCTCGGCTTCAGAGGATATCCTCCGGCTCTGCCTGTTGGAGCAGGGTCGTGATCCACAGTTTCCGGGCTTGCTGCGACAATATCCCGCTCTGCAGGCGCGCCATTCCGCCGTGCCGGAGGATTTATCGATCGCGTCCCACTATTATTACGCATCGGTAATGCTGGAGCGGAACTTGCCTCAGTCCCAGGCAGGACTGGCCGAAATGCGGCAGAAATTGCCGGATCATTCGGAACTTCTGATCCTACTGGCCCTGGCCCATTTGCGCCTGGGTGCCACGCCGGAAGCTGTGCGGCTGATCGAGGAGAGTCCGGTGGATATTGCCACCCTGCCCATGCGGATGAAGCCGGCCATGATTTACGTATTGGGAAAGACGGGTCAAAACGAGTTGGCCCGCAGCCTGGCCCAAAAGCTCGACCTGGCTCAATACTTCCTCGAGGAGCGGGAATTGGTTGCCCCGTGGTTGCGGCGCTGATGCAAGGTCGGCGGTGGCTTTGGACCATCGTCGAGTTGCTTTCGATGTGCCAGTGGTTGCCGGGTCGGCGGCAACAAAAAACCCGCCAACCGAAGGTGGCGGGTTTGAAATATCTGATTTTTAAAATCAGGCCTTGCGACTACGGCGGAAGAAGCCGTAGCCGACCAATCCGGCCATCGCCAGACCAGCAACATACGTTTCGGCTTCCGGCACCAAGGAGCGCACGTCGTAGGTGTAGAAGATTGTGCCCACACCGGAGCTGAGGACCGTCGGGTTGTTGTTGACCTGAACCGCGGGGCTGCTGAAGACGCCCGCTCCGCTACCAGCCGCCAAGCCGATCAGAACTGGAATAGTTCCGACCCCGGTCCAAGTGCCCGGAATAACACTCGGAGGAGTGGTGATGCTCGCGCTGCCGGAGAGGGGCGCCAGAACCGGGCCCAATGTCACCGTCTGGCCAGCATTAGCCGTTTTTGTATCGGTCGGCGAAACGAGCGTGGAGCTGACGAGCAAACCGTTGATCGAGACCAGGTGGGTACCGGTCAAGGTCAAGGTCAACGCGGAGGTCTGCGTGCCTTCGTTTCTGGCAATGGAACTGCCAGAGACGGCATTTCCAGACAAGTTAATGAATACGCCGGTAAGGATACCAAGCGACCCATCAAACTGGTTAACGGCGACGTTAACCGTAGCTTGGGACAAGCCGGTGGTAACCGGTTGGGAAGCCCAAGAGAAGTTTTGTGGAACGGTGCTCGCCGCGAAGGCTGCCGAAGCAACCGAGGCGACCACGATACTGAGTAGTGTTTTTTTCATAGGAGACTCCTAAACTGCGCCCCTAAATTTGGTCTGGGATGGGGGGGTGGCAAGGTTTTTTTTGAGATTTTTGTGATGATTTACGGGGATATTTGCCAGAAGCGATCTCGGTCCATTTTGTAACGAGCTGTTCATCAGTAGGTAACCGGACTCAACGTGTTCCAGCAGGGTCACAAAACGACATTTTATTGCCCTTTATGCGCATTTTTGACGGGCGTCCAAAATCATGTCCGGCGCCGGAGTCGAAGGTGTCGTCAATTGACGCCCCATCCCGGAATTGATTCCCGATGGCCGTCCCGGTGTCGCGCCCCAAAGGCGCGTCGGGCAGGTTGAGGAATCGGCAGTTGCCTCGAGGGCTTCATTGAGTGGCAATCCCTTTTTCAAATGCCGGCTGACGGGCTAATGGTCGGAAGTGATATCGCTGGCCGACCATGCGACGGGTCCCGAAGCTCCTGATTTATTGGAACAAGTCCGGGAGATGTTTTCTGCCTCCGGGGCTTTTTCGCAGGCGAAGAACTTCGAATTTCGCCCGGAGCAACAGGCGATGGCGGTTGCTGTGTCCCAAGCGCTTACCCACCGGGAGTCGCTCCTGGTGGAGGCCGGCACGGGCGTGGGCAAAAGCTTTGCATATTTGGTGCCGGCGATCCTCTATGCCGTCGGACAGAAAAAAAAGGCGGTGATCTCCACCCACACGATCAATCTGCAGGAGCAATTGGTGGAGAAGGATTTGCCGATCCTTCGAACCGTCTTGAAAGGGTTGAAAGTCCCGGTGGAGTTCAGTTTTGCCATGCTCAAAGGACGGGGGAACTACCTCTGCACCCGCCGCCTGCAAAAGGCCATGCAGCAGGCGGATTCCCTCTTTACCTCGCCGGAAATGAGTGAGCTGCAGCGAATTTACGAGTGGAGCCAGAAAACGGCCGACGGTTCCCTGAGTGACCTGGAGGAGGAACCGGATCCCCGGGTCTGGGAGCATGTTTGCTCGGAACGGGGGCTGTGCACACCCAAAAAGTGCGGCTTTGCCAGTGATTTTGCAAAGGCCGGCCAAGTCTGCTTTTTTCAACGAGCCCGGCAGCGGATCCTTTCTGCGGATGTGCTCGTCTTGAATCACACGCTGTTTTTCACCCTCCTGAACGGGGTGGACGAGGAACAGACGGGCGGGGTGTTGTTCAAGAACGATTTCGTGATTTTTGACGAAGCGCACACGGTTGAGCAGGTGGCCGCCCGGCACATCGGACTGAACGTCAGCAGTGGAGCGATCCGATTTGCGCTCAATCGCCTGTGGAACCCGCGGACGGAAAAGGGGTTGCTGGCGACTCTCCGGCAGGGTGCGGCGGTGAAGTTGGTGGCCGATGTGCTGCAGCAGTCGGACGTTTTTTTTCAGCAGGTGGAGTCGAGTTGCGATGACCTTGCCCGAACGGCCGCTGAGAAGGCGGCGGGAGTGGCGGAGGGCGTCCCCGGGGCGGCGGGGCGCGGGTCGGGCCGGCCACGGAATGGGGAATGGCGGGAATTGCGGATCCGCCGTCCGGATCTGGTGGAGGATGTCGTCACCTTGCCCCTGCAACGCCTGCGGGAATCCGTCCACGAGTTGGTCCAGCAGACGGAAGACCGCGAGACCGGGGAGGAACTTCTGGAATGCAACCGGCGTCTGGGTGATTTGCGGGGGGCGATCCAGCTTTTTCTAAAGCAGGCGGCGGAAGATCAGGTGTATTGGGTGGAGCGCTCGGGTCGCGCCCGGCAGGCATTGACTTTGAATGCGGCCCCAGTGGATGTGGCGGAATTCTTGCGCACCCGCCTGTTCGGTTCCGGGACCAGCGTCGTGCTGACCAGTGCGACCTTGTCGGTAAAATCGGCGGAGCATCGCGCCTCATCCGCCGGGGGCGGGGATCCGCCGCGGGAGGAGCGCGGCGGAAGTGGGCGTGAGGCGAAGGACGGACGGGCTGCCGCCCTCCCCTTGAATTATTTTGCCCGGCGCGTGGGCGGGGAAACGGCCCGGCAGCTGCAACTGGGTTCCCCTTTTGATTACCCCCGGCAGATGCGGGTGTTTGTCGCCGCCAAGATGCCCGATCCAAGGGATCCCGGATATGAAGACGCGCTGGTGACGCAGATCGAACGATTTCTGGAGAAAACGCACGGCAAGGCGTTTGTGTTGTTCACGAGCAACAAATTGATGCAGGCGGTGGCGGGACGGATGGAGGCCTTTTTCAACCGCCTGGGGCTGGAATGCTACGTCCAGGGAGCGGGTGTTCCGAGGGCGACGATGCTGGAAAGGTTCAAAGCCAACATCGATTCGGTATTGTTTGGCCTGGATTCCTTCTGGCAGGGAGTGGACGTGCCGGGAGAAGCCTTGAGCAATGTGATCATAACCCGGCTGCCCTTTGCCGTGCCGGATCATCCCTTGATCGAGGCCCGGCTGGAACGGATCGAGGCGGCGGGCGGGAATGCCTTCTCCGATTTCAGCCTGCCGGAGGCGATTCTGAAGTTCCGGCAGGGAGTCGGCCGTCTCATTCGTTCGCGGAACGATCTGGGAATCGTCGTGGTGTTGGACAACCGGGTGCTCACGAAACGCTACGGCCAGGCGTTTTTGGAGGCAATTCCCCAGTGCCCACTGGAAATCGTCTAGGCGCCAACGGCCAACCAACAGGGACATCGTAACCGCGGCCCTTGCGGAGAGTCTCCTGTTCCGACGAAGCTGTGCGCTATCGTTGGCATGGATGATTCTGGGCTGGACGTCACAAGTTGTCTGGTCCGGGTTCGGGCCGGGGACGACGATGCGGTGCGTGCCTTGATGACGTATCTCCACCCGCTGGTGGCGAAGATTGTCCGCGGGCATCTGCCGCGGCGAACGGATGAGGAAGATTTAGTGCAGGCGGTTTATGTGAAGGTGTTTACGAAGCTGGATCAGTTCCGGGGCGAGGTGCCGCTGGAACATTGGGTTTCGCGGGTCGCGGTGAATACCTGTTTGAATGAGATTGCCCGGGAAAAACACCGGCCGGAATGGCGGCACGCGGATTTGAGTGAGGAAGAAGTCGAAGTTTTGCAGAATCTGGCAGCGGACACCAAGGATCTGGGTGCCGAACAGTCGGTCGGTGCGCGGGAGTTGGTGGAGAAGATGTTGGGCGATCTTTCGCCTGCGGATCGGTTGGTGGTGACGATGTTGCATCTGGAAGGGCGGACGGTGGAAGAGATTCAGGTGCGGACCGGTTGGAGCCGGCCGTTGGTCAAGGTCCGGGCGTTCCGGGCGCGGGCGAAAATGAAAAAGCATTTGACGGTGTTGATGAAAGAAACGGTGCCATGAAATCGATGAACGAGGATCTGCGGCGTTTGCTGGGCGCGGCTGCGGTGGCGCCCGGGCGCCCGCTGGTGGAGCTGGATTCCGGCCTGCAAAACCGGGTACTCGCGCGCTTGCGCAGTTCCCGCGTGGCGTCGCGGATCAGCGCGCTCTCCGAACTGTGGTGGCGCGGCGCGCTGGCCGCCTGTGCGCTGGCCGTGGTCGCCGTGAGCCTGGCCTTGTGGCAATCCTCCCCCGAGCTCCCGGATCCCTATGCGGAAGCCGAGACCCTGCCCGTGGAATCCTATGGCCTGGCGGCCAACTGAGCCCGCCCGCTTTGTGAAATATCAGTCGTCGATGAAAACTCGCGTTACCATCCTGCTGGCTTTGGTTGTGGTCTTTTGTGCCGGTGCCACGTCGGGCTGGGCTTATGGGCGTCGGGACGCGGTGAAGCGCACCCAGCGACCGCCTTGGCGGCCGGATGACATGCAGCAGCGGGTCTTGGATGGCATGCAACGGGATCTGGACCTGACCCCGGAGCAACGCGCCAAGGTGGGACCGATCCTCAAGGAAACCTGGAGCAAGATTGCCGAACTTCAGAAGGCGAACGGAAAGCAAATCCACGAATTGGTGAAAGCCCAGCATTTGCAGTTCAAGCCATTTTTGAGCGACGTGCAGTGGCAAAAGTTGCTGGAAGCCGAGGCCCGCCGATCCCGCCGGCATGGCGGTGGGACCAACGGGCCGCCGATGGAGCGGGAGATGCCGCCGGGACCGCCTCCGCACGGTGCGCCGCCGGGGCAATAGGACAATTGGCCAATCGGCAAGCGGCCCTGTTTTCCCGAATTTTACCAAGGTGAGTCGTCCTTGTCATGTCTGTGGCACGCTCTGGAGGTCCGCGGTTCCACCGGGCCGGTCGGAGATCTGCCCGCAGTGTCGCGCTGAACTTCGCTGCTGCCGGAATTGTGCCAGCTATGATGTCCGCTCGGCCGACCAATGTCAGGAACGCCGGGCCGAGCCCGTTCTGGAAAAGGATCGGGGAAATTTTTGCGAGTTCTTTCAGTTTGCGAATCGTGAGTGGTGCGGGAGCCCGCCCGCTCATTCACGGGAACAAGCGGCGCGTGAGACGCTGAAATCCTTGTTTGGTGATTAGGTGTCCGTCCGCAACGATGGTTCCCCGGCAGATGTTGCTGAGCCTTTTGCTTCCCGCCGACCGATGCGCCGCTGCGGCTTTCGGTGGTTTTTTTTCGGCCACGACTTCTTTCTCATGAACCCCGGCGAAATGGGAAATGCCGGCCGGTGGCTCTTCCCGCAAGATTTGGATCTACCCACCCGCTCTGTGGCTGCGTCCGCCCTCCTCACGGCGATCCCCGATCCCCAAGCGCGATTCGCCTGGTTGGTCGAGCAGGCGCGACGGCGTCCTCTCTTGCCGCCAGCCTTGCGTCGCGACGAATTTCTGGTCCCGGGCTGTCTGGTGCGCCTTTGGTGGGTCCCCGAATTGCGGGATGGCCGTTGCTGGTTTCAATTGGATTCCGACGCTGTCTCCCTGAAGGCGGTCGCCGGACTCATTTGTGACTTCTACTCCGGTCAACCACCCGCGGACGTCCGGGACCATCGGCCGGCGTTTTTGGATGAGCTCAGCCTCGGTACCAACCTGGCGGAGAGCCGTCGACGCACGGTGTGGCGGGTGCGGGAATTGATTCGGGAGTTTGCGGTCCGACAAATCCCTGCGACATGACTTGTTACTGCGACGCCCACAACCATCTCCAGGACGATCGGTTCCGCGGGAAGCAGGCCGGATTGCTGGCGGTCGCGCAGACTTCTGGAATTGAACGTTGGGTCGTCAATGGCTCCCGCGAGGCGGATTGGTCCGCCGTCGAGGAAATGGCGAGGCAATATCCGGGGATAATTCCGAGTTTCGGCTATCACCCTTGGTATTTGTCGGAGCGGACCCAGAACTGGCAGTCGGCGTTGGTTGACCGGCTCGATGCGTCGCCAGGAGCGGTGTTGGGCGAGACGGGAATCGACCGCTGGATCCTCGAGCGCCCGGCGCCAGCGCGCATCCGCGCCGGATCGCTGGGGAGGGTGGCGCAACCGGCATCCCTGGCGGAGCAGTTGAGCGTGTTTGGCTGGCAGTGGCGCCTCGCGGCAGAACGCCAGCTGCCGGTGAGCGTCCATTGCCTGAAGGCTTGGGGCGCATTGCTGGAAAACCTGCGGTTGTGGCCGCGCCTGGCTCGGGGATTCCTCCTGCACAGCTACGGCGGGCCGGCGGAATTGATTCCTGAGTTGGTCCGTCTGGGGGCGTATTTTGGTTTCCCCGGATATTTTCTCCACGAACGCAAAGCACCCCAACGGGCCACCTTCCAAAAGGTTCCCGCGCATCGGCTCCTCATTGAAACCGATGCCCCGGATCAGGGTTTGCCGGACGCACTGAATCGATTTCCGCTCCACGACCCGGTCACGGGAGCGGCCCTCAATCACCCGGCCAATCTGGTGGCGGTCTACTCCGGGCTCGCAGAATTTCTGGGGCGACCGAGCGAGTCGCTCCGGGACCAGGTGCGGGAAAATTTCCGGCGCCTTTTCGAGGGCTGACGGGTCGCGGCTACGGCCCGTGCAACACATCCTCGTACATCGCGAGATAATTCTGAGCCGCCTGGTCCCAGCTGTGATCGGCGCTCATGCCGTTGAGACGGAAGTGGGCCAGGGCCTCCGGGGACGTATAGAGGAGCAGGGCCTTGCGAATCGCGGCGGCGAGCGCGAGAGCGGTGGTTTCGTGAAATTTGATGCCGTTGGCGGTATCGGGGTCTTCGCGCGGATCCACCACGGAGTCCTGCAGGCCACCCGTCGCCCGAACGATGGGAATGGCGCCGTAACGGAGGGAGTAGAGCTGGTTCAGGCCACACGGTTCAAAGCGTGAGGGCATGAGGTAGAAATCCGCCGCGGCTTCCAGTCGGTGGGCCAGTGCGGGATCGAAACCGATGCGTACCGAGACCAGTTCCGGGTACCGGGAGGTGAGGCGCCGGTAAGCCGTCTCCAAGGCCAGGTCCCCGGAACCCAAAAGCGCAAATTGAAAGCGCCCGGCGGGCAATTCCGTGGCCAACGCCTCCAGCAAGAGGTCGGATCCCTTCTGATCGGTCAGCCGGGTGATATTCGTGAACAGCGGCAGGTCCGGTCGCACGGGCAAACCCAGTTCATATTGCAGGGCCGCCTTGACCGCCGCTTTGCCCTCCAGGTGCGCAACATCGTAGGCGGTTCCCAAAGCCGGATTGTCCGTCGTGTTCCATTCCGTGTAGTCCACCCCGTTGAGGATGCCGACGAGGTCATTCGTGCGCCGGCGGAGCAGCCCTTCAAGCCCGAAACCATATTCGGCCGTGCAGATTTCCCGGGCGTACGTCGGACTGACCGTCGAGAGCGCATCGGCGAGGGTCAGCCCGGCCTTAAGAAAACTCACCTGTCCCTTGTGGGCGGCGGAGTCGAGATGCAACCACGCGGCGGGTACATTGGTATAGGCCCAGCACGAGGTTGGAAAGTTTCCCTGGTAGGCCAGATTGTGAATGGTGAAGACTGTCTTCGGCGGTTTGACCCAGGCGCCGCCGACGGATTCGTGGCGCACGAGCAGCGGGAGAAGGCCGGTCTGCCAATCGTGCGCGTGGATGATGGTGGGTGGGTTGGGTAGCAAGCGGGCGAGTATCAGCGCCGCCTTGCTCAGAAAAAGAAAACGCTGGGCATTGTCCGGATAATCCAGATGGGCATGGTTGTACAAGCCGGGGCGGTCGAAGAACTCCGCATGTTCCACGAACCAGATTTCGAGATTCGGCGCCGGACTGAATTTCCAGAATTCTCCGGCGACGAGGTCGGATCCCATCAGGATGGTGAACGGCCAGTGAGCGTTGATCAGTCCGCCTATTTTTGCGGCGCGTTCGCGGATGCCGCGGTACAGGGGGGTGACCACCGTGACGCGGCTGCCGCTCCCGGCCAGTGCCAGGCTGAGCGCCGCCACGGCGTCAGCCAGACCGCCCGTTTTCGACCACGGATGCAGCTCACTCGCTGCAAGCAATATGTGCATGCTGTTCTCATGCTCGCCGTTGCGACCCATACCGGCAAGCACGGCCGTGATCCTTCAGCAAATAACCCGGGAGCCTGGGAACCGATGCGCCGCCGTCCCCGAGGTCCCCCACCGACCGGGACCAGCTCAGGTCGCGATGCCCGGCCGGAAACCGCGGGTCAAACGCCCCTGCACCTGAATCTCCCGGCGGGCCAGTGCGGCGACGACGGCGGGGTAGAGTTCGCGTTCGGCGACCTGCACCCGTTCGTGCAGGGAAGCGGCGGTGTCGCCATCCAGCACGGGAACGGCCCGTTGCGCGAGAATCGGGCCGGTATCGACGCCTTGGTCGACCAGATGCACGGTGCAACCCGCCACCTTGGCCCCGTAATTCAGCGCCTGTTTCCAGGCCTCCAACCCGGGGAAGGCGGGCAGGAGTGAGGGATGAATGTTCACGACGCGTCCTTCAAAATGACGCAGGAATTCTCCCTTCAGAATGCGCATAAAACCGGCCAGCACCACCAAATCCACACGCGCCTCCCGCAACGCGGCCAGATACTGGGACTCGGCGGCCTCATCCAGCTTGGTCCGGAATTGGCCGGGCGGAATGTACCGCGCAGTCAGGCCCCGGGATTGTGCCTGCTCCAGAATTCCGGCGGTGGGCACGTCGCTGAGTACGATGGCCACTTCCGCCGGTACGGAGCCCGCCCGAATGGCATCGGTGATCGCGACAAAATTGGATCCCTTGCCGGAACCCAGCACCCCGAGACGAAACATCGTATCCGCCATGGAAAGAGACTAGGTGGAGCCCAGGGGGTTGACCAAACAAGACACTCAATGCGACCTCAAAACCCCCAGATCCGAAGCCTGACGCCCGGGTCACTTTTTTGGTTCCGGCGGTTTCGGGAGGCGGACCGTCAGCCAGAGTTGTTGGATCGATTCGCGTACCAGGTGCCGGAATCCGTGAGGGACGCCATTGTTCTCTCCCCCGGTGACCAATTCCATCACCACCGGCGAGGGGCGGGCGGTCACGGCGTCGGCAATCTGGAATTGGATCACACCATTGAAGGCGGCTGCGTTGGTGGCCGCGATCAGTTTAAGGACGGTGTCGCCACCCTTCTCCGACACGGCCAACGGCTCCGCCCGGACGTCCGGCGGCAGGCCGGAGACCTCGACGCGCAGCGAATTGGTCAATCCGTTTTTTCGGGTGACCGTCAGCTTGATTTCATTGGTCTTGCCCGGTTCCACTGCAAAAGAGTTCTCGGCCACTGTGGCCTTGAGGCCGGGAGTGGCCCGACGGAAACTCAAACGATAAAGACACTCCGGTCCGCCTTGACGCCCCAGTCCACCCACCACCGCGACGAAATTGGTGCCGGCGGGCGCGGTCCAGTTCAGTTGCGGATCGGCGCCGTCGGCATCGTCGTTGCCGGCCAATTCCTTGCCCTGGAGATCCTCGATCTTCAGCCACGCATCCAGTGGGAAACCCATGGACGCGGAACTCACAGCCACGGTCCACGCCTCACCGTCGCGGGCGACAAAGCGGAAGCGGTCCACGTCCCGGCCGGGATCGATCCTTCCCGACACCGCTCCGGGAATCACCAGGAGGGGCGCCTCTTTCGTCGTGTCATTTGGTTCCACTTCGACAGTTTCGGGGCCCTCACCCACCGGCCGCGTTAACGGGTTCGCAAATCCGGGCGCGCGAAATTCCACGGATTGGGTCGTGGCCTCCAGCGACGTGCCGTCAAAGGTCTGGGCGTTGCGGGTGTTCGCCGCTTGGCCGGGACCCACGGAGATGAGTTGGGTCTTTGCGCCGCGCTGGACGCCGAGGGGCAGGGTGTGGTGCAGAAACGGCCCGGTCTGCAGATGCAGCCGATAGATGCACTTGGCATTGCCGGCGAAACGCACCTCGGAGCCCGCGGGATAGTCGAATCCAAAAACCTGCAGCACGTAGGTGCCGGCGGACGGCGCGGTCCAGACCAGGCGGGAATCCAGCGTGCGGCCATCATCGTGATTGAAGGCCACCTGCACGCCGCGGGAATCCACCAGGCGCAACACCGAATCAAAGGGTGACATCAACGTGTGGGCTTCCACGCTGGCAATCAGCGTCTGGCCCGCCGTCAACGAAACGCCGAAGGAATCGACGTCGCCGGATTTCTCAAGGCGCCCGTTGATGTGAGCCGGCAGCGAAGCCACCGACTGCGGCTTGGTATAAAGATCGTTCGGCTCCACTTCGGCGACGGAGGCATCGGGTGTGACCAATAGAAATCGGGGGGCACTGGCGCCTTCCTCATTATACAAGCGCAGGAAATGGGCGCCGGGAGTCACGTCGGGATCGACCGTGACGCGGACGGTGCCCTTGTTGGTGGACGGTTCCACATGGATCCCGGCGGCGTCCGTCCAGGCCTGAGGCGGCCACGGATCGATTTTGCCGATGACATCGACGGAGTTGGTGGTCCCGAGTTGGAGGGCTACGGGAAACAATTGATCCAGGACCGGAGCCGCTGCGGAGGCGCCCAGGGCCGTCCCGAGCAAGAGCCAGAAGAACGGATTGTGCCGGCCAAAGCACCAGGAACAAAAGCCGGTGGGCATCAGACAAACAGCTCTTTGATGAGGCGCCCGTTGTTCACCAACTGAACCGGCCGACCGGTGTTCGTGTGGAGCGTCTGGGTCGGATCAATGCCCATCTTCGTATACAGCGACGCCGCAAAATCCTCGGGGGAATGCACGTTCACCGCGGCGGCATAGCCCTTGGCGTCGGTGGCGCCGATGACCGCTCCCCGCGGGCACCCGCCGCCCGCCATCAGAATCGACATCGCGTGCGGCCAGTGGTCGCGTCCGGCGTCCTTGTTCACCTTGGGCGTGCGGCCGAACTCGCCGAGAAGCAGCACGAGCGTGTTGTCGAGCAATCCCCGTTGATCCAGGTCCTGAATGAGGGCCGCCACGCCACGGTCCATGTTCTTCACCGAGTCGCCGCGGTAGGCTTCAAAAATCTTCGTGTGATGATCCCAGCCGCCGAGATACACCGTGACCCAGGAGACGCCGACCTCCACCAACCGGCGGGCCATGAGCAACCGTTGCCCGAAATCGTTCCGCCCATAGCTCTCCCGGACCTTCTCATCTTCCTTCGCCAGATCGAAGGCGGCCTGGGCCTGGGAAGACTGTACAAGTTCGACCCCTTGTTCGTAATACTGGTCGAAACTCACCGCGGGATCTTCGGCCAGTTTGTCCGTGTACCGTCGCATCCGGTCGAGGGCCGCGCGGAGGTCCCGTCGACTGGTGGCGCGACCTTCGCTGATTTCGGCCGGCAGCACGACGTCCCGCACCTTGAAGCCCGGACTGTTGGGCGAGCCGTCGATGACAAACGGCGCGTGCTTGCCGCCCAGAAAATTAGGGCCGCCACTCCGGGAAACCTGCGGCATGGAAACATAGGTGGGCAGGCCCTGCTTTTGTCCGCGATTCGAGGAAACCACGGAGCCAAACGAAGGGTGAAAGGTAACAAATGCACCACACGCGACCGGAACTGGCGTCGGCGCCCCGGTCATCATGTAGTGATTGCCACCGCCATGATTCGGATCCTTGTGGCAGATCGACCGGAGGATGGTCGACTTGTCAGCGACCCGCGCGAGGTGCGGCATGGCCTCGGAATAGCGGATGCCCGGCACCGAGGTGGCCAGGTCCTTGAAATCACCGCGGATTTCGCTGGGAGCGTCCGGCTTGGGATCAAAACTCTCGTAGTGCGACGGCCCGCCATCGAGCCAGATCATGATGCAATTCACCCGCGAGGCACTCGCAATCGAACCCGTCACCACCGGTCGACCGAGTGTGCCCGGCTTCGCGGCCGGTGCGGCCGCCCGCAATCGCAGGACATCGGTGAGGCTCAGGCCGAGCACGCCGCCCAGGCCGAGCTGGAGGAAATCCCGCCGCGGAATTCCTGCGCAATTGTGAGTGAGCAGAGACATGACTATTGGAATGAAGGTAGCAGGGTGGCGGTCAATGATTAAGCACAAACTCCGGCGAATTCATCAGGGCCCAGAACACATCGACGGTGGCCTGGGCGCGGGTGGCCGCGGGAGCTGTAAAGGCGGCGGTGGCCGTGCGGGATTCGTCCTCGTTGGGAAATCGGCTGAGCAGCAACTGATAGAGTTCCGTGACGATCTCCGCCGGCGATCGGGTGCTGCCTGCCAGGAGTTGAACCTTGCCGGTCGGATCTTCCAGCTTGGCTTGAATCGTTCGGGCATTCATCAAGTGCAGACTTTGCACGACACTCATTTGACGGTCCCGCTCGCAGGGGCAATCGCTGCTGGAATTCGGACGTCCAAAGGCGTCGAGGAAATGCGATCCGATCTTGTAGCTCCAGGTTTGCATGGCGCGAAGTCCTGGCGGTGTGGCGGCAAGGGTGTCGGGAATTCCCGTCGCCTGATTCACCGCGTCGAGCAGGACTTCCGCCGGCAGACGTCGCCGATACGCCCGCGAGAAACACCGGGTGTCCGCCAGGTTCGAATCGTTCGGCGTGGTGCTGAGTTGATAAAGTCGTGATTCCAGAAGGGTCCGGATCAGTTGTTTGAAATCGTATCCATGGCTCGCGAAATCCCGGGCCAAGGCGTCGAGCAACTCCGGGTTCACACAGGGATTGGAAATACGGAAATCATCCACCGGTTCCACCAGACCGCGCCCGAAGAAATTCGCCCAGACGCGATTCACCGCCGCACGGGCGAAAAAGGGATTCTCTCTTGCCGTCAACCAATCGGCCAGTGCGGTGCGCGGGTCCGCTCCTTCAGCGACCTTGACCTCCGGGCCATCCGGCGGGCGGGGTGCCATCACCCGGCCGGACACCGGGTGTTTGACCGAGCCACCGGATGCGAAATAAAAGGTCTCCGTCCCGGCCGAGATCGGCGGTGACAGTCCCGCTCCCTTCTGTTTCACCCCGCCAAAGAAGGCGGCCATCTGAAAAAAATCGTCCTGGCTCCATTTTTCATTCGGATGATGATGGCACTTGGCGCACTCGAGCCGGGTCCCGAGAAACAGTTGGCTGAACAGGGTGGTCAGCTCCGGCGGTTCGCGTCGGTCGCGGTAGATCACGGCCGGGCCGTCGCGATGATTGGAGCCTTCTTCGAGCAGGATTTCGCGGGCAAATTGGTCGTAGGGTTGGTTGGCAGCGAATCGTTCGCGCAACCACTGGTCCAGGACGTAGACGCTCTTGACCCCGACGCGGTCCGGATTCGGGCGTACCAGATCCGCCCATTTGTTCGCCCAGTAATCGGCATAGGCGGGATCGTCCAGCAGCCCTTCGATGAAGCGGTGTCGCTTGTCCGGCGCCGGATCGGCCAGGAATGCACGCACTTCCTCCGGCGTTGGCAACAGACCGAGCGCATCGAGTTTCGCCCGGCGCAGGAATTCCGCGTCGGTGCACAGGTCCGACGGAAACAGGCCCAGGCGGCGGTGTTGCGCGAAGGCGTGTTCGTCGATGAAATTATTGCGCGGCAACGCGGCGTATTGGGATTCGGGCAACAGGTGATCCGCCGGCACCAGAATTTGGGAATCCGCGACCAGTCCCATATAACGCGCCACCACGACGCCCTGGCCGGTCAGCCTGCCGATCACCATGCGACCGTGCTCGTTCACGGTCGCCATTTCCCGGTCGTTTTCCGCAAAGCCCGCCAGCGAGGTCACGTCCCGGACGGATCCATCGGCATAATGGGCCTCGACCAGCAGGCGCTGAGTCGCACCTTTTCGATAGCGCCGCTCCTTCGGGAAGACGGTGAGTCGTTCCAAAGCCGGCTCGTTGGTCTGCACATACGGCATGCCTTCCCGGAGCCAGCGCATCAGGAGTTGGTGCGTCGCCGAGCCCGCTTCAAATCGCTGACCGCCTTCGTGCGGCACGGTCGTCAATGGCTTCTGGAGCAGCAGACTTTCATCCGGGGCGGACGGAAAAACCCGGCGCCCCCGCGCGGCCTTCACGATCGACCCGTAGTCGTGCAGCGTGTCGTAGGAAAACACGGACAGCTTGAATCCATTCTGGCCGTCAGCCTTGGCGTGGCAGGCTCCGGCCGCGCAACCGGCACGGTTCAAGGCCGGCAGGACATCCCGCACGAAGCTGGTGCCGGGAGGTTGCAATTCGAGTGCGCTTCCACCGCTTTCCGTGGTCCGGGACGACGCCCCCGCTGCCTGCACAACCACGCGAACCCTGGCCTCGTGTCCGGCAAAATGAATGACAAGTTCGCCACCGCCCGGTGCGGTGGCCCGGATTTGGTGAGTGGCGTTCACGAAAAACGGCGCCTTCCGCCCGGGTTGATATTTGGCGAGATCCGTGACGTCGAGCGCAAATCCGTCGCGGGTGACCGCGGTGACGAGGATCCCGTGCTGCGGGGCATCCGCGGAAAGGAGGATCTCCGCGGGATCGATCTTCAGCGACTCCACCTCCACCGATTTCAATTTGGCCGCGGGAGAAACGGGTTGGGCTGAAACCGGTGGGGTGGATCGATTCAACAACCCCTTTTTGTCCGGCGCCGGCGCCTTTGCAACGGGTGCCTTTGCGAGGGGAGCCTCCGCGGACGGAGGTGGAGGTGGCTGTTTTCCCAACGACGTGCCTTCGGCATTCCACCACTGGAGCAGGCCGTCGTGACCGCCCGCGGCGATGCGCTTGCCGTCCGCCGACACGGCCAGACTGAGGGCCGCGTCGGGCAGGGTGCCGATCAGGCGTTCATCGGCGGTGGCGGAACTTTGTTCACCGGTGTGCGATTTGAGATTGGTATAGCGAAAAACGCTCCCGGCCTCGGTGGTGGCGAAGATGGCGGAGCCGTCCCCGGGCCAGGCCACCGCCGTGACGGCGGCCGTGGGATTGCCCAAGGCGATGATTTTTTCGCGAGTGGCGATATCCCAGACCTTGAGTTGTTTGTCGAGCCCCCCACTGACGACCTGAGTGGCGTTGGTGTTGAAGGCCACCGCGGTGACCTGGGCCGTGTGTCCTTCCAAAGCCGCCAGTTCGCGCCCGGAGGACGTGTCCCAAATTCGAATCAATCGGTCTCCACCGGCCGTGGCCAGGCGCGTCCCGTCCCGGCTGTATTGCAGCGCAAACACGGTGTCGCCGTGGGCGCGCCAGGACGTGGTGACTTGGGCCGTCGTGGTATCAATCAATCGAATCCAACCCACCCGACCCGCTTCACTGTCGCCGGCCGCCAGGCTTTTTCCGTCGGGGGAAAATCCCAAGGCGGTGATCCGTCCCGTCAGCCCCTTGGTCACCACCGTGACGGGGTCGCCCGCTCCCGCGGATGTCAGCGTGATCTGCCGGAATCCGCCCGACGCGAGCCACTGGCCACAATGGCTCCAGCTGAGGGACTGGATGGAATCCAGGTGGGCCTCGCGGCTGGATACTGGAACGGCCGCGTTGGTGGAAGCGAGGTCCAGCACGCTGAGGTTTCCGCCACGCCCCACGGCCAGATGCCGTCCCTCCGGAGCCATCGCCAACGCCACCACCGGGCGATAATTCGCGGGCAGCGGGGCGAGCGTCACCGGCGCAATGATTCCCAGATCATTGGTCAGTGCCTGGCGGTCCCAGATCGCACCCGCCCGAATCCAGTTTCGCAGCACCTGGATTTGTCCATCCTTCAACTGCTTCTTCGGCGGCATGTGCGGATCGGCGCCGGTTACAATGCTTTTCAGCAACGGGCTGGCGTCCGGCTGCCCCGGTTCAATGACGGGCCCGTCATCAGCCCCACGCAGCGCGCTTTCCCGTGTTGAAAAGCTCAGCCCGCCTTTCTTTTTCTCTTCTCCATGGCACAGAAAGCATTCGTCCCGCAGGAGCCGCATGGCGTCGACGGTCTCTTGGGCGACAACTCCCGCCGTCGCCTTTTTGGATGATTTCGGGGCCGCCAGCAGATCCGGCGTCCGCCCGATCACACCGAAAATCAGCGCCAGTCCGGCCAGGAGCCGGGCCAGACGAAACCAACGGTGACGACTTGTGGTGTCGAAGTTCACGGGGATATTTCGTACAGTCTTCCCCGACGCTAGCGCCGGCAATGGTATTTAGGAAACTGCGAAACGCGGCATCGATTCCGATTTCTCCCGTCACTCACCTTGCTCTGAATCGACGTGCCCCCCACGTTGAAGGGGTCCGATGGCACAAACAGACACGCTCCTCCTGGAATGCACATTGCCGCGTGAACGACTCGATCGGCACCTGGCGCAATTGCTGCCGGATGTCTCGCGCGGGCTCATTCAGCGGCTGATCATGGACGGGCGCATCCGGGTCAATGGGGGCTTCGTCAAACCCACCCATCCGGTGATCTCCGGTGATGTCATTACCATTGCCTGGCCGGATCCCAACGCGCCGAAACTTGTGGCGCAGGAGATTCCCCTGGAAGTGCTGCACGAGGATCGCGACCTGATTGTCATCAACAAACCCTCGGATCTGGTGGTGCATCCCAGTGCCGGCCACGAAGATGGCACCATCGTCAACGCCCTCCTGCACCACTGTCGGGGCAGTCTCAGCGGCGTGGGTGGCATTGAACGTCCGGGCATTGTTCATCGCCTGGACTTGGGCACGAGCGGCGCGCTGGTGGTGGCCAAGAATGATCGCACCCACATTTACCTGACCGACGCCTTCCGCCGCCGCGAAGTCGAGAAGATCTATCAAATGATTGCCTGCGGTGATGTCCAGCCCCAGGCCGGTGACATTCGCGCCGCCATTACCCGCCACACGACGCAGCGTCATCGCATGACAGTGAACGAAAGCGGGCGGGAAGCCTGGACCACCTTTCGGACGGTCGAGCGATTCGCCGGGAAGGCGACCTTTTGCGAGGCGCAACTGCACACCGGCCGAACCCACCAGATCCGCGTCCATTTTCAGTACCTCGGCTTTCCGCTGTTTGGCGACGACGTTTATGGCAACCGGCAAACCCTTCGATTGGCGGACGCCACTGGAGTGAAGGTGCCCCGTCAAATGTTACACGCCCGGAAGCTGGCTTTTCAGCACCCGCGCGACGGGCGCTTCATGGAGTTCAACGCGCCCCTGCCGGAAGATTTCCGGACCACTCTGGAAGCCCTGCGCACGGCGACCAAAGCGCGCGAATAGTTCCTTCGTGGTTGAACGGAATGGATACGGCTACGCAGCGGCGGGCGCCTCCGGATCTGAAATTCGCGCCTTGGGAGTCACCGATCCGGCCTGGGCGCGGGCTCCGGGAGCAACCGCTTCTACCGCGAATGGTGTTGGTGATACCGCTGACGGATCACCGATTCTCCGGGGCTCAGGAGTGAAAATCATTGCCCGGAGCCTCGCTCCCCGTAATATGCCCGCCGGTTTTGGCCGATGGTGTAATGGTAACACAGGGGTCTTTGAAGCCCTTATTCATGGTTCGAATCCATGTCGGCCAGCCATTCTTTTCATGGGGGGGAAATCAGCGGTTTTCCAGCGAGGTCTCCCTTTTTCCGAACGTTCCCAAGGGTTTGCCGACGGTAAATTTGCGCGGTCGTTGGAATCTGCCGGGTCCGATGGGTGGCGAGTACTGGTGGGGAGAGTAACTCGAAGTAGTCTCGCAAGCTCATGCCACTCAGCTTTAGGGCGCCCTTATGAGGATTCTTTTGGCGCATTTTGGCGTTGCCAGGTCCAGTTCAAACGGCCTTGGGTGTGGGGCTGAATCTTGAACGCTTCTCCCGGTGGCAAGCCTTCCACCCAGAAGATGGTGCCGTCGGCGGTCGTGGCGACCACCCGTTGGCGACGGTCAGCCGCGGGGACTTTTCGATTGGTAAACAGGTTC
>JAYTHD010000447.1:0-6470 GCA_043732975.1 Verrucomicrobiota bacterium | reverse complement strand
TGGGCGCCTCGGCGTTGATGCAAGGTCTCGCGGACGGTTATTTCGTCCTGCCGGCCACCATTGCGATCTATCTGGCCGGAGTGAAGCCGGAGCAACGGCCGAAGGTGGATGCGCCCGCGTTTCAGGACGTTGAGAAATCGGTGCGTGGCGAAATCCAGCGGACGCTTTCCCTCAAGGGCAAACGCACCCCCAATCACTTCCACAAGGAGCTGGGCCGGATTCTCTGGGAATACTGCGGCATGGCCCGCAATCAGGCGGGCTTGCAAAAGGCCATCCAACTGCTCGGGCAATTGCGCGAGGAATACGCGAAGAACCTCAACGTGCCCGGCGCCGAGGCCGGCTGGAACCAGGCGCTGGAACAGGCGGCCCGCGTGGGTGACTTCATTGAACTGGGCGAGCTGATGTGCCGCGACGCCTTGATGCGCGAGGAAAGCTGCGGCGGGCATTTCCGGGAGGAATATCAATACACGGCCAACGATGCCGAGGTGCGCGAGAATCTGGTCAATCCCGGCGACGTCAAACGACGCGACGATGCCTTCGCCTTCGTCGCCGCGTGGGAATATGCCGGCGCCGGCCAGGTCCCGGTGCTCAACCGCGAGCCTCTGGTTTACGAGGAAGTGAAGATGAGCACACGCAGTTACAAATAGGACGCCGCCTTTTTCCTGGTAACCCGTAATTCCCCATGAAAGTCACCCTCAAAGTCTGGCGTCAATCCGGCCGCAATGCGCCGGGCGAATTCAAGACCTACGCGACGCCCGAATTGAATGCGAACATGTCCTTCCTGGAGATGCTGGACGTGGTCAATGAAGATCTCGCCAACCGCGGCGAGGAGCCGATTGCGTTCGATCACGATTGTCGTGAAGGCATCTGCGGCACCTGTTCGCTGGTCATCGACGGCAAGCCGCACGGACCGCACCGCGGTGTCGCCACCTGCCAGACCTATCTCCGTTCCTTCAAGAATGGCGATGAGATCGTCATCGAACCCTTCCGCGCCGCCGCCTTCCCGCTGGTGAAGGACCTCGTGGTGGATCGCAAGTCGTTCGACCGCATTCAACAGGCCGGCGGTTACATCAGCATTCGGACGGGCAGTGCGCCCGACGCCAACTCGCTGCCGGTCTCCAAGGAGAGTTCGGATCTCGCCATGGACGCCGCCCAATGCATCGGCTGCGGCGCCTGCGTGGCCGCCTGCAAGAATGCCAGCGCGATGCTGTTCGTGGCGGCCAAGGTCGGTCACCTGGGACTCCTGCCGCAGGGTCAGCCGGAGCGGTATCGCCGGGTCAAGGCCATGGTGGACCAGATGGATGCCGAAGGCTTCGGCGCGTGCACCGTTACGGGATCCTGCGAAGCGGTCTGCCCAAAATCCATCAGCCTCGATTTCATCGCGCGCTTGAATCGCGATTACTCCGTCGCCTTGCTGAAGGGTGATCCCAAGAAGGTCTCCTCCGGCGGCGCGTAATCCGCCCATTCGTCATTCGTCATTCCCCAGGGCGTGCGATCCCGCCGACATGATTTACGGTGAATCCCATCGCCTCTTCCATTTCCATTTCCCCCGGAACCGCGCGATGGTACTGATACGTCATGGGTTCCCCCTCCACGTCGGACCTGCTGACGCAGCTAAAGACGCTGCTGCCGGCGGATCGTTTGCTCGTCCGCCCGGAGCAGTTGATCCCGTATGAGAGCGATGGTCTGACCGCCTTTCGGACGCGTCCGCTGGCGGTGGCGGTGCCGGAGACGGGCGCGGAAGTCATCGCCCTGGTCCAGTTCTGTCACGCCCACCGATTGCCCTTCGTCGCCCGCGGGAGCGGCACGAGTCTTTCCGGAGGATCCTTGCCCGTGGCCGAAGGCATCGTCATTACGCTCAACCGGCTGAATCGCATTCTGAAGTTGGATCCCGACGAGCGGATCGCGGTGGTGGAACCCGGCGTGATCAATGCGCAGGTCAGTGTCGCCGCCGCCCCGTTCGGACTGCACTATGCACCGGACCCGTCGAGCCAGTCGATTTGCACAATCGGCGGCAACATCGCCTTCAACTCCGGCGGGGCTCATTGCCTGAAATACGGCATGACGTCGAACCACGTGCTGGGCATCAAGGCCGTGCTCGCCACCGGCGAAGTGGTGACCTGGGGCGGCGCCAGTCGGGAGAATGTTGGACCGGACTGGTGCGGACTTTTCACCGGCAACGAAGGGCTGTTTGGCATCGCCCTGGAAATCACACTGCAATTGCTACCCAAGGCGGAGTGCTATCACACGGTGATGGCCGGCTACCGCACGCTGGAACAGGCGGGCGATGCCGTCTCGGCCATCGTGGCGAGCGGGTTGCTGCCCGGCGCCATTGAAATCATGGACGCCCTCGCGCTGGAAGCGGCCACCGCCGCCGTCCACGCCGAGTACCCGCCCGGATGCGAAGCGGTGCTGATCGTGGAACTGGAAGGACCCCGAGAAGTGGTCGCCGCCGATCGCGTCCGTCTGGACACAATCATCGCCGCCAGCCGGCCGGTGGACGCCCGCCCGGCCCGCGATGCCACCGAGCGGGCGGCGATCTGGAAAGGCCGCAAGAGCGCCTTCAGCGCCGTGGGCCGGCTCTCACCTGATTTTATCGTCCAGGACGGCGTGGTACCCCGCCGGCGCCTCGGGGAGGCCCTACGGCGTATTGGCGAATTATCGCAGGCCGCCGGCTTGCGCGTGGCCAATGTCTTCCATGCCGGCGATGGCAATCTCCACCCGTTGATCCTCTATTGCGGTCGGGTCGCCGGGGAATTGGAGCGGGCTGAAAAGCTCGCCGGCGAAATCCTGCACCTCTGTGTCGCCATGGGCGGATCCATCACCGGCGAGCACGGCATCGGCATGGAGAAACGCGACTACCTGTCCGCCCTGTTCAATCCGGATGAAATCGATTGCCTGAAGCGCATCCGGGCCGCGTTCGATCCCCTGGAGATTGCCAATCCGGGCAAAATGTTTCCGTCGGCAAATGCGCCCGCGTTGCTTCACCCGGGATTGCACCCGTTGGAAGCGGCCGGGGTCATTTCCCGCGAATGAAAGCTTCCTCCGTCATGGGTCCACTGCCTCCGTCACCGTGATCTCGCGGCCCAACGGCACCGATTTGACCCGCTGTTGATGCCCACCCGGCCAGGTGATGACCAGATCATCCACCCGGCCCTGCGGACCCAGGCCGATCGTCACGGGCAATTCACTCTGTGACAGATAACTCTTCGTGGGCATCACCTGCCGTTGCAGCGTTCGCCCGCCGCTATGAACGGTGATCCACGCCCCGATGGCATCCCGGTTTGCCCGGACGCCCACCAGCCGCAAACGAATCCACGCATGGCCCAATTGCTGGTCATTTCGTAACAGCAGCGGCGGACCGTTCACCTGCGTCAGGATGACATCCAGGTCGCCATCCCCGTCGAAATCCGCATACGCGCTGCCACGGCCCACCAGGGGCTGAAACAGGTCGGACCCGACCTGATTTGTCCCCACGCTGACAAAAGTGCGCCCCGCTCCCTGACCGCCGGCATTCCAGAACAACTGCGCCGGCTGGCGATACGTGACGCCCGCCTGAACCTT
This sequence comes from Verrucomicrobiota bacterium, assembly GCA_043732975.1. Lineage (GTDB taxonomy): Bacteria > Verrucomicrobiota > Verrucomicrobiia > Limisphaerales > UBA9464 > CANIZL01. The sequence continues at coordinate 2,906 of JAYTHD010000447.1, read as the reverse complement.
GCCCACCTCTTCCTCGATATGTCCGTTCGCGGTGAGCACGTCGAGCCGGCCATCCAGATCGTAATCGAAAAAGAAGAGGCCGAATTTGAGATACAACTGACTGGCGGGCCCGAGTCCCTCGGCAATTGCCGCATCGGCAAAAACCAGTTCATCGCGACGTCCCGACGCGACATAAAGCGCGTTCATCTCATTCGCGAAATTGCCGATGGCGATGCCCAGGGACGGCGCATCGTCCCGGAATCGCGCCGTATCAATGCCCATCGCACCCCGCGCCTGACCAAACGTGTCAAAGGCGATTCCCAACGCGGCTCCCACCTCCTGAAACGTTCCGTCGTGACGATTCGTGAAGACGAAGTTCTGCACCGTGTCATTCGCCACCACCAGATCCATCCAGCCATCGGCATTCAAATCCACCGGACCGACGGAGAGGGTTTTCGCCATCGCGAGCCCCGTGGCCGGATTGCGCTGTTTCAAACCGCTCGCCTGGGTGACGTCGGTGAACCGGGTGCCGGCAGCCGGATTCCCGCGTTCCACCGGGCCGTCATTGCGATAGAGATGGGGAAAGCTTCCCGGAAAATTCCAGGGTCGACCATACGCCCGTCCGACCCCGGTGAGTTGATTGTTCACCTCCCGATCCAATTCCGGCGACCAGCCCACATAATTCCCGACAAACAAATCGAGATCGCCGTCATTGTCGTAGTCGATCCAGGCTGCGGCCGTGCTCCACTCCGTGCTGTCGCCGGCCACGCCACCGGCCGCGGTGACATCCTGGAAATGCGGCTGGCCGTTGGCGTCGGGTCCCAAATTGCGCAGCAGCCGATGACCCCCGACTCCCGTCAACAACAGGTCCACCCGACCATCCCCGTCGAAGTCGCCACAAGCCACACCCATGCCGTAAAATGGGAAATCCAATCCGGATCCCGGAGTGACATTCGTGAAATGGATCGGACCTCCGGGCCGGGTGTCGTTGCGGTAAAGCCCGGCCGTCGTTACCGGCGATCTGGCCGGAGCGCCTGGCCACGGCGTGCCATTCAAAAACAACAAATCCGCGTCGCCGTCGCCGTCCGCATCAAACGCCGCCACCCCCGCCCCCATCGTTTCCGGCAACAGCTTCTCGCCCCGCGCCCCGTTTTGATGTCGGAAATCCAAACCCGACTCCCGGGTGATATCGACAAAACGCACCCGGGGTGCCCGCTCCAATTCATCCGAGCGCCGCAACTCCGGGCCCGTCAGCGTCGTGATCTGAATACGCGGCTTCGCCGGACGGCGGGTCAACCAGCCGATGACACCGGCCGCCGTGAGCCCCAGCAGGATCAGCGCGAACAGGGACCGGCGCAGGGCCGCCGCGATGGCCCGATCATCCTCGGGCGGCTCGCGCAGGTCCGACTCGGTTTCCGGTGGTAGACCCAGATTCGACACGGCCGCAGTTTCAGCCCCGGGCGCCCGGGTGCCAATGCCGTTCTTGCGTGGAGCGGCGCCCTCGGTCCCGGCTACCAGATCTTGGCCCGCAGCTCCGGCGCGCGGAACATCTTGTCGCCCGACTGCAGGTCGAAGGCCTGATAAAACTCCGGCAGATTGACGTGGGGTCCGATGGCGCGGTACTGGCCCGGACTATGGGGATCGACGGTCAGGCGCCGGACGAGTTCGGCCTCGCGCCAATTGGTGCGCCAGAGTTGCGCCAGGCTCAGGAAAAAGCGCTGCTCCGGCGTGAACCCGTCGAGGTTGCGGCGCTTCGACGGATCCCGCTTCAGCGCCCGTTCCATGGCCTCAAACGCCACGCTGGCGCCACCGAGGTCCGCAATGTTTTCGCCCAGTGTCAGGCGGCCATTGACCTTCTTGCCCGGCAACGGCTCGTAGGCGCCGAATTGATCCACCAACTTCTGTGCGCGCGCTTCAAACTCCTTCGCGTCCGCATCCGTCCACCAGTCGTTGAGATTTCCCTCCGCATCGAACTGACGGCCCTGATCATCGTAGCCGTGGGTGATCTCGTGGCCGATGACCACGCCGATCGCGCCGTAGTTGATCGGATCATCCGCTTCCAGATCGAAGAACGGCGGTTGCAGAATTGCGGCCGGGAAGACGATCTCGTTCTGCAGCGGATTGAAATACGCATTCACCGTCTGCGGCGTCATGTGCCATTCCTTGAGGTCGACGGCGAGGCCCACCCGCGCGAGTTGACGCTTGTTTTCCACCAGACTGGCGCGGCGCAAATTGCCAAAGTAATCGTCCCGCCGAACGACCACCTTGGAATAGTCGCGGAATTTCTCCGGGTACCCGATCTTGCGGGTAAAGCGGTCAAACTTGGCCAGTGCTTTTTTCCGCGTGGCCTCGCTCATCCAATCGACCTTTCGCAGGCGTTCCTGGAAAACCTCCTGGATGTTGTTCACCAGCTCGTTCATGCGGGCGCGCGCCGCCGCCGGGAAATGCTTTTCCACATACATCCGTCCCAGCGCTTCACCCAGCCCGGCGTCGATCACCTTGGCGGAACGCTGCCAGCGCGGTTCCGGTTGCAGCTGGCCCCGCAGGGTCGTGCCATAAAACGCGAAGGACTCCGTCACCGCTTCGGCATGCAGGGCCGGCGCGGCACTGCGAATCACATGCCAGCGCACATAGGTCTGGAAATCCGCCAGCGGCCGTTCGTGGACCAACTCATCGAGCCGATGGAAAAAATTGGTCTGCCCGACAATGACCGACTTCATCCGGCCCAGACCCAGTTCCTGGAAATAAACCGGCCAGTTCAGGTGCGGCGTCAGCGTTTGCAACTCCGCCAGCGTCAGCTTGTGGTAATTGGCATTCGGATCCCGCAATTCCACCCGCGACTTGGAATCCTTGGCCAGGTCCGTCTCGATCTGAATCACCGTTTCCGCCGAATGTGCGGCCGCCTCGGCGGAATCCCCGAGCAGACC
>JAYTHD010000446.1:0-9684 GCA_043732975.1 Verrucomicrobiota bacterium | reverse complement strand
CGTCGACCAACAAGCGCGGCCAATTTTCATCGCTGGCCTTGGTGTCGCCAAATCCCGCGGTCGCCTGATCAATCACCGCGGCATAGTCGCCCCGGCGGAGCTTCGCCTCGACCTCCGCGACGTCGGCAGCCCGGACCTGCCACCCGCCGCCCGCGGCGAAAACCAAGGCCCAGACCGCGACCCAGCGCGACCCAACGCGGTGCAACCCGGCCCACAGCCCGGTCTCACCGATCGGCAAAGGGAGAACCATTTAGCGATCAAAGTGCCGGAACCTGAAGTGCAACTCAAGAGCCAAACGCCCGAATGTCACGCCGCGCCATCGCCGCGCCATCGCCGCTCGGCGACGCGAGCAGGCCGCAATGTCTTTGCACTCTCGATTCGCCTTCGACGAAATTCCCCTTAACCTATCGTCATCCATGAGATCGATTTGCCGACCTGCCTGGTCGTTTCTGGTCATTTTTTTGTGCCTTTTTTCCGGCCTCCACCGTGCGGTGGCCGCAGAAGTTTCACCGCTTTCCGTCATCGACACCTTCCCGGAGCCCGGCGCCCTGCATGAGTTTAACAGCGTGGAAATCCACTTCAGCGACTCGGTCACCGGCGTCGACGCCGCCGACCTGCTGGCCAACGGTTTTCCCTGCAGCGACGTTCGCCGGGTCAGTCCGGACGTCTATGTCTTCACCCTGCCGACGCTGCCCCTCGGCAACATCGATCTCACCTGGAAGCCGGGTACGGGCATCACCGATTTCTCCGACCCGCCAAATTCCTTCCCGGGCACCGACCGCCTCGAATACATCCTCCTGCCCCCGACCCGTCCCGGGGGCGTGATCCTTTCCGAAATCGTTCCCGACAATAAAAAGACCATCCGGGACGAAGAGGGTGATTATGAGGACTGGATCGAACTGCAGAACATCACCGACGCCGATGTGCCCCTGCTTGGCTGGCATCTGACCGATGCCCCGGAAGAGCCGATGAAATGGACCTTCCCGGACATCACCCTCCCGGCGCGTGGCTTCCTCGTGGTCTTCGCCTCCGCCAAGGATCGCACGTCCCCCACCAATCGGCTGCACACCAATTTCAAACTGAAGAGTGGCGGCCAGTACCTGGGCCTGACCGCGCCTGATGGCATCGTGGTCAATGATTTCGCGCCTCACTATCCGGCAACTCCGGCGAATATCGCCTTTGGCCGTGCCAATGGCGATCCGGACCAGACCGGATTCTTTGCGATTCCCACGCCCGGTGCGGCCAACTCGACCGCCGGCTCCGGCTTCGCTCCCGCCATCAACTTTTCCATTCCCGGCGGGCTGGTCACCGTCACCAACCTCAACCTTCTCGTCACCCTTTCCCTGGCCGAAGCCTCGCCGAATACTGTGATCCGTTATACCCTGGACGGGCGCCTCCCCACGGAAATAACCAACGGCTTCACCTATACCGAACCCATCCGGCTGCTGACCAACAACGCCGTCATGCTGCGCGCCCGCGCCTTCCGAAGCGGCTATATTCCCGGGCCGGTTCATACCGAGGTCTACACGCCCATGTTCGTGTCGACCATTCGCCTCACCGGCGCCACCAACGAGGCGGGAATTCCTCTGCAGCGCGTGGTGAATCCCAACATCCAGCAATTCCGTTCCGATCTGCCGCTGCTGGTCATCAATACCTTCGGCAGGGCCCCCAACGAAACCGCGAATCTGATTGTCCAGTTCAATCTTTATGAAACCAAAAACGGCGTCGCCAGCGTGACCAATCCCCCCGACTTCTCCACCCGCGGCGGCATGAAGATCCGCGGCTCCAGCAGCGCGAGCCTCAACAAAAAACAATACGCGGTCCAGTGGACCGATGACTATAATCAAGACCGGGACCTGCCCGTGCTGGGAATGCCGGGCGAGTCGGAATGGGTCCTCTACGCGCCGAACGACTTTGAGCCGGTCAGCATCCACAATCCCTTCATCCACCAGCTGGCCCGGGACATCGGAGAATATTCTCCCCGGACCCGCTTCGTCGAGATCTTCATCAATCGCTCCGGCCCGCTCACCACCAACCAGTACGATGGGCTCTATGTCCTGATGGAAAAACCGGGCCTCGGCAAAAAGCGGATCCCCGGACCCAAGCTCCAGCCCGAGGACAACACCTTCCCCGACATCACCGGAACCTACGCCATGAAGATCGACCGGGTGGACCCCGGCGACAGCGGCATCTCCGCGGGCGGACAGTCCATCGCCATGATCGCCCCCAAGGAAAAGGAACTGAAGCAGGCCGCCCGCGTGCCTCAGCGAAAATACCTCACCGATTATCTCAACGCCATGAACAAGGGCTTCACGCCGGCGAACCGGCGGGACCCCACCAATTCCTACGTCAATTATATCGAGATGAACAAGGCCATTGACTATCACATCATCGAGGCTCTTTCGGGCAGCGTGGATACGATGGTCTTGAGCGCCTATTTCTACAAACCGCGCAATCAAAAACTGATCTTTGGACCGCACTGGGATTTTGACCGCGCCCTGGGCTCCACGGACGGACGCGATGCCATTCCGCGGTCCTGGAACAACGGTCCGGTTTTTTCCTCCTGGTTCGGCCCCATGTTTGGCGATGTCGAAGCCTGGCAACTCTGGGTGGACCGGTTCCAGCAGTTGAGAACCAATCAGCTTTCCATCGCCCATACCTATTCCCTCATGGATCAATTGGCGAATCAAATCCGACAGGCGGAACGCCGCGACTTTCAGCGCTGGAAGATTGCCCGGCGCGGGGGCAGCTACCAGGCGGAGCTCGATTCAATGAAACGCTGGGTTTCCAATAAGCTGGACTTTGTGGATCGCCAACTGGCGCAACCCCCGGTGGCCAGTCTGCTTTCCGGTCTCGTGGCGTCCGGCACCCCGCTCACCCTGACCCCGGGCCCCGGCGCCACCGCCAATGCCGCGATCTGGTACACGCTGGATGGCACCGACCCGCGCGCCCTGGGCGTTTCCAATCCTTCCCCCAGCGCCGTCAAATATACCGGTCCCCTCACACTGACCTCGGATGTCCGCTTCTTCGCCCGCGTGTTGGATACTGGCAAACGCCAGGCCGGCGGACCCAGCGCTTCCTCTCCGTGGTCAGGTCCCACCGCCCGAACCTACGTGACCCAACACCCCGCGCTGACACTGACCGAGATTCAATTTCACCCGGACGACGCCGATTCCGGTCAATCATATAGCCCGAATGATTTCGAATTCCTCGAATTCAAAAACACTTCGGGAGGCATTCTGAATTTAGCCGGATACAGCCTCAGCGGCGAAGTGGCGTTCACCTTCGGATCCAAGCCCTCGTTGAAACTGGCACCCCACGCCCGCTTCCTGCTGGTGGCCAACACCAATGCCTTCGCGGCCCGCTACGGCAAGTCCGTCGCGGTCGCCGGTGAATTCGCCGGACACCTTAACGACACCGCCGGACGACTGCGACTGACCGGTCCGGCCGGCAATGTCCTGTTTGATTTCTCCTACGCCGACGACTGGGTCAATCCGGCCGATGGCGACGGCTACAGCATGGTGCTGCGCAGCGAAGCTCTGGAGGCCTTTGACATCGATACGCCCTCCGCCTGGGTCGCCAGCGCCAACCTCCGCGGCTCGCCCGGTCAGCCGGACGCGGCGTCGGACGTCGGCCCGGACACGGATTCCGATGGCGACGGCCTGCCCGATGCCTGGGAGCGGACCTATTTCGGCAATCTATCGGCCACCGGCGCGACGGATTCCGACGGGGATGGCTATACCAACCGCGAGGAGTTTCTAGCCGGCACCCGTCCTGACGACGCCACCAGTAAGCCGCGACTGGACGCGGTTCCTTCTCCATTTGGCGGCAATCCCGTCCTCCGGTTTCCCCGCAACGGCGCCCGTTCCTATCGGTTGCTGTATCAAAATTCCCTCGCAGACACCAATTGGCAGGAGCTTCTCCGCTTCCCCGCCAAGGCCGGCGACGCCTTTGGTGAATTCCGCGACTTGACCACCACGAACCGCACAAGGTTCTATCGTCTGACGACGCCTTGATCCTGAAGCGGGAGCCCAATTTTCCCCGAAGGGTAGCTCGACAGAGACTCCACCTTATTGGCTGGCCTTCGGCCACAAAACCGGTGGGGGCGAGAGTCCCTCGAGCCAGCCGCGTTGGGGGCGCGACTTCGTCACCGCGCAGCTCGTCAGAGCCTCGCTCCACCTTATTTGCTGGCCTTCGGCCACAAAACCGGTGGGGGCGAGAGTCCCTCGAGCCAGCCGCGTTGGGGGCGTGACTTCGTCACCGCGTCGCTCGTCAGAGTCTCGTACCTCATTGCTGGCCTTAGCGCTGGCGAATCCTCGGGAAAATGTCTCGAACACACCCATCAACCGTTGCCCTCCGGCCCGTTCTTTCCAGCATTCGCCAATGAGCATCGCTTTTCAAATAGCTTGCTGGCGATCTCCATTGGTATCCATTCGCTCGAATATCCGGAACAAAGGTTGAAGCGGTGCCGCGATTATCGGATGTTAAGTTCATGAAGTTGCCGCCACCCCGCCGTATTTTGCCCGTGGTCACGCGCTTTGCTTCCTTCGCAGAGGCCGAGGCGAAAGACCGTTCCTGGTGGCGCGGACTTCCGCCCTTGGAGAGACTGAGGCAACTCGAGTTAAGCCGACAATACGCCTATGGACCCGACGCATCTCAGCGCCGACTTCCGCGACTTCCTAACCTCTCTAAACGCCGCGGGTGTTGAGTATCTGGTGGTCGGCGGGCATGCGGTCGCGTACTACGGATACGTCCGACCGACTCGAGACATCGATGTTTGGGTGGCCGTTTCCCACACCAACGCGGAGCGATTGGTCAGCGCGGTGAACACGTTTTTTGGCGTACCCCTGGCCGGACTCACCAAGGAATGGTTTCTGGACCCGGAAAGCGTGACCCGCTTTGGGGCCGTGCCGAACCTCATTGAAATCCTCCCAAAAATCTCCGGCGGCGATTTTGACCAGGCGTTTCCACGCCGTGTCGTGTGTGAAATCGATGGCCAGAACGTCAACCTGATCAGCCTCCCCGACCTGATTGCCAACAAGCGGGCGAGTGGACGTCTCAAGGATCAAGCGGACGTCGAAGAACTCACGATCGACCCGAGCAACGTCGGCGGAGACAAACTGAGGTAGCTACTTCGGCCGATCTTTGCGGAGGCCAAGCGCCCTTGCGCATCGACGATGGGGCGGGTTTGGGCTTGGTGGAACGAGACTCCCGGCGAATTTGGGTTGGTCGGGACCGGTTGGGAACCTGCTGCCTACGCCGGGATCGCCTCGCGCATTGGGAGGGTATTCGCCGGGGGCAATTCTTTGCCGATCAGGACCAAATCCTCGACCTCCTCCTTCACCAGCGAACACAGCGAGCGAAAGGCGTCTTCCTCGCTCTCGGCGTGACAGACACCACCCCAGGGAAACAGGTCCGGACAATAACCGACATACAGGTGGTCCGCTTCCTCCCACCGGACAAACTTCAGATATCGATCATGAACTTTCATAGACTGACGGCAGTCCAAGCTCCGGAAGCGGGGACTCTCCACCATTCTGCTGAGCCCGCACACCGCGGCAGGGGCTACCTTCGTCGACGATCAATTCCCGGGCGAGATCTTGCGAGACGTGGAGTGCGGCGCCATCACCACGGACAAGGAGTTCTACCGGGCCAAGCCGTATGGATCCCCGCGAACATGGCAGACCGCCGGCCCTATTACATCAACTCACGAATGGGTTGCGTCCCGTCTTCGACCAGATAGCGCGGGCGGCCATTGTGATCGGTCACCGTCGCGGCGTTCACGTCGATACCCAGATTGTGATAGAGCGTGGCAAAGACCTCCGAGAAGGTCACGGGCCGGCTGTTGGCTTCGCCCCCCAAGCGGTCGGTGGAACCGATGACCTGACCGCAGGGCATGCCACCGCCCGCCAGCAACGCCATCCCTACCCGCGGCCAGTGGTCCCTCCCGGTCTGTGAGTTAATCTGCGGAGTGCGTCCAAATTCACCCCAGACCAGTACGGTGACATCCTTGTCGAGACCGCGCTGGTGCAAGTCCTCGACCAAGGCGGTGATCCCTTGGTCAAAAATCGGAAAATCCTCGCGTTCCCGGGAAAAAATGTCGTTGCCGGGACCGCCGTGCCAATCCCATTTGCTATAGTTGACGGTCACAACCCGGGCCCCGGCCTCGACCAGACGCCGGGCCGCCAAAAAGCTCTGGGGGACGCGTGGGGCGCCATTGTCGTCGATGCGCTTGACCGGATCGCCGGTGCCGTAACGGGCTATCAGGCGCGGATTTTCCCGGGAGAGATCGAGCGCTGCGGCGAGCTTCGAGGAGGTCAGGACGCCGATGGCCTGTTGGGTGAAAAAATCCATTCCCTCCATCTTGCCGCTGGCATCGGCCGAGCGTTTGAAGCGGTCGAGACTGGTGAGCAATTGCGCACGATCCGTGAGCCGGTCGGTGGTGATTCCCTGCAAGGTCAGGTCGGCGCGACTCGGGCCCATGGGCCGGAATCCCGATTGAGCCACGCCCAGCATGCCCGGTCCCGGCTCGTTATAGGGTCCATGGGTGCATTCGTAGCACATGCTCACGAAGGGAGGCGTCGCCGTATTGACCGCTCCCTGCAGTTTGCCGACCACGCTGCCGAATTGCGGCCATCCGCCGGGAGGCGCGATCTCGGTGCGGGGAGCACGACCGGTGAAGCACTGGGTGGCGTCATGATCATCCTGCGCACCGACCAGGGAACGAATGAGAGCGAACTTGTCCATCATCTTCGCCATCCGCGGAAACAGTTCGCAAATCTGGATGCCGGGAACATTCGTGCCAATGGCCCGATGCGGGCCGGCGATCTCACGCGGCGCGTCGGGCTTGAGATCGAACATGTCCTGGTGCGGCGGCCCACCCACCAGGTAAATGAGAATCACCGACTTGTGCGAATTCCGTATGCCCGCCTGGGCTTCCAGGGCCAGGAGATTCGGCAGCGAGAGGCCGGCGGCGCCCAGCCCGCCGATCTTCAGGAAATTGCGCCGGGAGACACCGTCGCAGAACGGACGATGACGGTCAGCCGGATCGAGAATCTTCAGCATGCGAGGAGCGGAAAACGGATGCTTGCTTGCGCGACGTGTGTGACTGTTGGTCAACCTGTGGTGCCATCCCCATGGGAGCAAGGTGCTTTTGGAGTTCCCGAACCCCAGGCAGCGGTGTCCCCGTCAACTGGCGCACCGCCCTGCGTCAATTCGAACCGGTTGAAATTGGCCATGGCCAAAGGGGTTCGTCAGGCACGTTGACCGCACCCTGATTCGAATCCCAATTGGATTCCATCTTCCAGCCCAGGGTTGCCGATCAATGTCTACTTCGCCTTGGAGGTCCGGGGCTCAACTTCAATCGCTCCGAGGTCCAAAATTCCGGACCCCGATTTTCCTGGTACCGTAATCGTCCCTGTACCTGAGTGGCGCCACGGGACAAGATTGATTCGCCCATCGGCGAAAGTCTGCGATTCGCCGATGAACAGTTGGTAGTGACCGGGTGCGACTCCGTTCGCGAAAAAGCTGCCGTCCGGATTGAAGCTTAACTGTGCGGATGCTCGATCAAGGATTCGGCCTTGCGGGCCAGGTCCGAGCAAACGATTTGGGCAACGTCTTCTGCCGCGGTGGTATCGCTGCCGACCTGGCGGGTGGCCGCCGAATAAACCAAGTCAAAGAAACGGTTCACCAAGTCCGCGAAGGCGCCCTCGGCACCCTCCCGGACGTAGCGTCGGAGCAATTCGTTCTCTGAAAAACTGATTTCCACTGACCCACTGCCGCACTCGCAAAAACCGCACAATCTTTTTGGGCCGACCCATCGCAAGGTTCCGGCGCTTGGGGGACAACACTGATCTTGGCAGAGTGGCAGATCACGCCGAATTTGGAGGGCCGTTGACCATTGTTTAAGTTCCATGATCCGCGCGAACGCCTGAATCTCCGACCCGAAGCGGTCCGGCAACTCGGCCACCCGTCCGGGAAACCGACGTCGAGCCTCGTCTGTCCGATAGGTCACCTTTCCGCCATTTCCCCGGCGTATCATAGGGTACCCGCCATCACTCCATCAACCCCATTGCCTCCATTATGAAACGCCGATCCCGCAGAATGGTCAGGATTCACCCGTTGCTTCACGGAGGGCCGCTCGGAGCTCCTCCAATCCCTCTGTGCCAGCCACCTAATTCTTGGGGTGGGTGGCATGTCCAAACATCTTGCGCAATTCGTTCGCGTCCTGTTTCAAGCCGTCGACCCCTCGACTCTTCAGCATGGGTTCGGCGGCAAAACGGTCCTGGATGGCCAGAGCATCCGCAAGGATGTCGGCCATAAGCGAGCCCTGCACGGCTTGAGGTTCCACCTGCGGCTTTTTCTCACTCACTCCACCACCCTACACGCCAATCTTGGCAGAGGCAATGAGGAGGGGGCAATGGGAACACCAAAACCTAGCGTAGCGCCCTGTCAAGTCATTCGATCCAAGCGCCGGGAACCGCGCTTCTACGTGGACATTCCGCTGCCGCTGGCTGCGGCATTGGATTTGACTGCCGGTGAGGAGGTGCAGTGGCAACTCTTGGAACGATCCAATTTGCGCCTCAAGCGGCTCGAACCCGCACCAGCCACGCGAACGGCGCCCAAAAACAAAATCGCCCAAAAGATAGCCCGATCGTTTTTCGGCAGAATCGAATGTCAATGTTTGACCCCATCCCCCCCCCAGGAATCTTCTGGTGGTGCGGATGGTGGATGGGGCCAGATCAAATCCCATGTCCTGACGTAGGGCGCTTGATACCCCCACTTCGATCTGCCACAGACAACTATGCAGGCAACGTCCGAAACCGTGCCGGTCACCACAACGACCGGGGAACTCTTTTTGCCCACACGGCTGATCTACGAGATCTACGATGCCAGGCAACTGCGCATCGTCCTCCCGATTCGCTCCTGCATGGAGTGGAGTCCGGAAAAGCAATCGTGGTCTTGGAACTACGCCGGTCCCGTTCGCCGATTGGGATTTCCCCCTTCCTACGAAGCCCTCCCCAAAGAGCATCGGGCGATCGTGCTGGCTTGGTGTCGCCTGGTGGATGATCACACTTTTCATGTCTACACCCGTTGTGGATTCCGGGCGGCTAAATTCCTGGAATTCTTTGATCAACAAGTGTCCCGCAAGATCGCCCTCGGAAGATTTATTGATCAGTATAATTGGGTGACGAGGTCGTTACCGTCGGATCAGCCTCCGCCCCCAGAAGAATTCTTTCGGGACGAGTCTAAAATGGTGTTCCACGACATCCTTGCGTTGATGGACCAACCGGAGTCCTCGGCCAAGCAACAGGCACTCAAAGAAACCCTGGCGGCGTTGGCACAGGCTCCGCTGCATCCGCTCGTCCGGCAGCGTTTGGACAAGTTTTATAACGATGGACCAGAGGCGATTCCACTGGACTCGCAGATGAGGGAATTATTGGCAATGGAGCAGGCAAAATCGAAAACGCCGATCCGACTTGCGGCGGCGATCGACAAAATTGTCCGTACTCATAGAGATAGGTTTCCGGTTTAGCGGGTCCACGCCGGATCAACGGGTCAAATGTCGAACTTGGCACATTCCGGTGGGGATTCGAAATTGGATTCGTGCCGGAACCGGCCGGCCGGCCTTCTTGGCGGTGCTTCCAATTCACTCACCGACCGCAACGAAACCGGGCGCGGGAT
>JAYTHD010000445.1:0-9318 GCA_043732975.1 Verrucomicrobiota bacterium | reverse complement strand
GCCGGACCGCGCTTGGGGTTGGGAGACCCGGCGTCGGGTCCGACTTCGCCCCAGTAAAGGTAGCCCGTCTTGCGATCAATCGAGATGCGGAACGGGTTGCGATTGCCCATCACGTAGACTTCGGGTCGGGTGCCGGCCGTGCCGGGTTTGAACAGATTGCCCTCCGGAATCTCGTAGCCGCCTTGCGGACGGGGTTTCACGCGGAGGATTTTTCCGGTCAGCGAATTGGCGTTGGCCGCGCTGCGCTGGGCATCCCACGGCTCGTGGCCGGGGCGATCGTCGGACGGGGAATAGCCCTCGGAATCAAACGGATTCGAATTGTCGCCCACGGACACGTAGAGATTGCCCTGAGCGTCGAAGGTCAGCGAGCCGCCGACATGGCAGCAGGTGATGCGTTGCTCGGGAATGTCGATGATTTTGGTTTCACTGGCGAGATTCAGGGTGTCGCCCTCGAGGGTGAATCGGGAAACCCGGATGAGGCCCATCTTGTTGCCCTTGTCGTCATTGAACGATTCCGGGAGCCCGTAGTTGAGATAGATCCAGTGGTTGTCGGTGAAGTGCGGATCCAGCGTGATTCCGAGCATGCCATCCTCGTTGCCGGTGAAGGGCAGGATTTTGGCGATGGTCGACGTCGTCTTGGTGTCCGGTTTCCACATTTTCACGGTGCCGTTGCGCTCGATGAAGAAGACGCGTCCGTCCGGAGCGACGGTCAACTCCATGGGATCGACAATGGTGTCGCGTTTCTCACCGTTGATGGTGGCGTCCTCGTCGAGAATGACCTTGCGGAAGCTCGCTTCCGGTGGCAGCCACGCGTTGGTGTTGTAGCTGGGTGAGAAGCTCGAAGGCGTCCCGGTCTGCGCGTTCGCGGGGCCCGAGAGACTCAGCAAGGCCGTCACTCCGGCAACGCAGAGCGCCGGGCGGCAAAGGGTGAATTTCATCTTCAGATTTCTCGCCAAGTCCGGGCCGACGATCAAACGGCATTTGGGAGGAATTTTGAAATTACGCCGCGACCGGCCCGATCTTGAGCAATCGCAGTCGCGGCGTTTTGACTTCCCGCGAGGCCTGGAGGTCGACTTCAAAGACCAACGACCAGTCGTTGGCGGCGTCGGGGTCCACCAGGACCTGATCGACGCGCCAGGAGCGGGCGTCGTCGGCAACCTTCAGGTGGGTGTGACGCAGATTTCGCGCCTCCGGGTCCAGACAAACCCGTTTGTGTCCGGCCTCGTAAGCGTCGATGACGGTCTCCATTCGGGCGGCGGTCCACGGCTGATCTTCGCCGTCATTCACCTGTGCCAGGACCGCCAGGGCAGTTTCCCAATCGCCGTCCGTCCACGCCCGCAGGAAGGTGAAGATCTGGGTGCGGATCGCCGCGGTGAATTCGCGGGCGTTGCGGGTGATGTCCTGCGCCGCCTCCTCGGCGCCCGGCGGCCGCACTTCCGGGGTCTCGGTGCGGGACGCGGCGGCGAGTTGGGGATTGCGCAACCGTTCCCATTCGTCCAGCAGGCTGGAGTCGACCTGACGGATCATGGTGCCGAGGTACAGTTCCATTTCCTGGACCTGCTCGGTCTTGGCCGCGGCCGGAATGGTTTGCTTCAGCACCTTGTAAACGCTGTTCAGATGGCGGAGCAACACGCCCTCCACACGCTGGAGTTCGTACAGCTTCACGTAATCGGAAAACGAGCGGAATTCCTCAAACATTTCCCGGGCGATGGATTTCAGGCGCAGGTTTTCCTGGCCGATCCACGGATGCTTCTCAGCCCAGGCGTTGAAGATGCCGTAGAAGACCTCCGGTTTGGGCTTGGGATGTTCCAGTTTTTCCAGCTCGGCCATTCGATCATCGTACTCCATGCCCTGCGCCTTGAGTTCCGCGATCTTCTGGCCCTTCAAGCGATCCAACTGGCGGCGCAGGATGACGTCGGGATCCTCCAGAATTCCCTCGACGAGCGTAATCAGATCGAAGGCATAGTCGGGCACCTCCGGATTCAGTGTGGGGAGCGTGTCGATCACGAACAGCGACAGCGCCTGATCCAGCGAGAAATTCTCCGGCAGTGCGAGGTTGAGTCGGAGTTTCGGCGGCTTGGCGATGTCGGTGCCAGGAACAGGATCCGGTGCGCTGGCGGGAGCGGGTGCGAGCGGCCCGGGCGTGGCCTGGCGACCATTGATCTCAATGATGTTTCGGTCCACCAACGTGCGAAAGAGCTGCCAGGCCCGGCGCGTGTGTTGTTTCTTCGCTTTGTCGCCATCGTGACAATCGCGGATGAGCTGGCGCAGATCGCGGCAGCCGTCGCCGGGCCGGCCCAGTACATTGAGCAGCATGGCGTGCGTGATCTGGAAGCGCGACGTCAGCCGCTCGGGCGGTGCGGTCATCAAGCGGGTGAAGGTCTGCTGATCCCAATTGACGAAATTTCGATCGGGTGGCTGGCGCTTGGTGAATTTCTTGCCGTCGCGTTTGGACTTTTCCTCGAGCTTGCGGTTTTCCACCACGTGTTCCGGCGCCTGGGCGATGACCCAGCCGACGTTGTCGAAACCCTTGCGGCCGGCGCGTCCGGAAATCTGATGAAAATCGCGCGCCGCGAGGAGACCGGTTTTTTGCCCGTCGAATTTGCAGAGCCGCGTGAAGACGACCGAACGGATCGGCACATTGATGCCGACGCCGAGGGTGTCGGTGCCACAGATGACCGGCAGCAAGCCGCGCTGGGCGAGTTGCTCGACGAGGATGCGGTACTTGGGCAGCAGCCCGGCGTGGTGGACGCCGATGCCGGCGCGGAGCCAGCGTTTGATTTCCGGGCCATAGGGACTGCTGAATTTAAACCCTTCAATCGCCGCCGCCACGGCCGCTTTGGTCTCCTTCGAGGTGGCATTCAGGCTGGTGAAATCCTGCGCGCTCTCGGCCGCCTCATTTTGAGAGAAATGCACCACGTAGACTGGACCTTTGCCGCTGGTGAGAAGTCCTTCGACGGTCTGGGCGAGGGGCGTCTCCGCGTAGGAAAACTCCAGCGGCACCGGGCGTTTGACGGAGGAAATGGTGACGGTCGGTCGGTGATTCAGCCGCGTCAGAGCCGTTTCAAACAGGCTGGTATCGCCCAGCGTGGCCGACATCAGCAGGAAGCGCGTCTGGGGCAGCGTCAGCAGGGGAATCTGCCAGGCCGCGCCGCGGTCGCGATCCGAGTAGTAATGGAATTCGTCCATGACCACGTCATCGACCTTCGCCGCCGCGCCGTCGCGCAGGGCGATGTTCGCCAGGATCTCCGCAGTGCAACAAAGGATCGGGGCATCGCGGTTGATGGTGGCATCGCCGGTGCTGAGGCCGACGTTTTCCGCGCCGAATTCCTGGCAGAGAGCGAGCCACTTTTCATTCACCAACGCCTTGATCGGGCAGGTGTAGACGGAGCGTTTGCCCTGGGCCGTCGCCTTGAAATGCAGCGCGGCGGCGACCAGGGATTTCCCCGAGCCGGTGGGTGTGTTGAGGATGACGTTCTTTTCGGAATACAATTCCAGAATCGCCTCCTCCTGCGCGGGATAAAGTTCCACGCCGCGCTGGGTTGTGTAGTCGAGAAAACTTCCCAGCAACGCATCGTTGCTGAGACTTTCTGCGCGGACAATTTGATGATAAAGCGTGGTGGCCACAGCGGTGGCCACTGGCGTAGCGGTCCGGAGCGCGCAAGGCAATCGGAGTCCGGTCGAGGGCCGTCGCTGCCGCCGCGACCGTTTTTGGAGCGCTGAGCAAGGCTTGTATGGTCGTTTGTCTGCCCCTAGCTTGCGGACATGAGTTACACCACGCTTGAAGTCGATATTGAGCACGGACGCATCGTGCCGAAGGAACCGGAGATGTTGCCGATGAAAGGCTCCGGCCTGCTGACGATTCTGAATCGACCTCTGAATACGCCCGCGTTGGCCGCGCCCCGCCCGATCGGTATGGCGCGAGGTGAATTTACCGTGCCGGACGACTTCAACGCGCCGTTGTCCGATGACATTTTGCGCGGCTTCGAGGCCAGATGACGATCCTGCTCGATACCTGCGAGTTCCTTTGGCTCGTCAGCGGTGATTCGCGCTTACCACCCGCCACCGCCGAAGCCGCTCAGAACCCTGCCAACGAGGTTTTCCTGAGCGTGGTAGCGATCCACTCTTTCGACTGTATCCAGTGAAACTGCTCTGAACCGCCGACCGGTCAGCGCACCTCGTCGAGTGCCAGGCCCAACCGGCGCAGGCCTTCGGTAGTTTCGACCCGATCCCGGCCGATCCCAATGCGGATGTGGTCGGGGCATTCGAAGAAATGGCCGGGCACGACGGTGGCGTCGTATTTCCGACGGAGGATGTCGCACAATTCCGTCACCCGTCCGGAGCGGAGACGCGGAAAGGTCACCGTGCCAGCGACCAGCGGTGTGGAGTCGAGGTCCGTCCGCGACGCGAGAAAGGCGTTCAACGCCTCGCGATTGGGATTCAGGATGCCGCGGGCGCGGTCGGCCACGCGGATGAAATGCTGCAACACGACCACGCTCAGTCGCTCGGCCGCGTGGGCGGGGATCACGCCGAAGAGATCGTTCAAGCGCCAGAGGCGTTCGGCCAGTTCCGGTCGGGCGAGAATCCAGCCACAGCGGATGCCGCTCAGCCCGTAGACCTTGGTCAGGCTGCTGGTCACGAGAATGTTGTCGGCCAGGCCAAACGAGGTGTGGGGCGTGCAGTTGAACGCGGCGTCGAAGTAGACTTCATCAATGAGTAACTTCGCGCCGACACGCGCCGCCAGTGCCGCCGCGCGGCGGATGGATTCCGGCGAAAGGAGCGCGCTGCTGGGGTTGTGAAGATTGGTCAGAACGATGAGCTTCGTCCGGGGTGTGAGGCCGGCTTCGAGGCTGTCCCAGTCGATCTGGAAATTCAGGGCCGCGGGGCGTTGGAAGCGGCGCACATTGACGCGGAAATACCCGGCGGTGGTCACCAGCAATTCGTAGGCGGGCGCCTCGATGAGCACGTCGTCGCCGGGCTCCAGCAGTGCGGCCATCGCGAGGTGATTGGCAAGTGAGGTGCCGATCGACTGGACCAGACAGTTTTCGGGAACCTGGAGATGGGCGGCCAGGGCGGCCTGGAGCGGCGGCCAGCCGTAGAAACTCGCGCCGCTCAATTCGAGATCCTCCAGGCGGACCGGAAGATACTGGAGTGGACAGGCGCTGAGCCCGCTGTTGCCGAGATTGTAGGGCGCGCTTTGCAGCGTTTTCGCCCAATGCATGTAATCGGACCGAACGATTTGCGGTGGCATGATGGCGGGCGGGAATTACAGCGAAGAACCGCGCTGGCGCCACAGGAAGTAGACCGGTGCGCCGAGGGCCAGGACGCCAAACCCGATGAGGCTTTGTGCGGGTTGGTTGATGACGGAGTTGATCACGACGGCCCAGCAGCAGATGATGAAAAAGAGCGTCGTCCACGGATGCCCGGGCACGCGGAAGCCGCCCTTGATGACCGAGTCCTCCAAGGGGGCGCGGCGGCGATAGAGGAAAATGCAGACGCCCGCGAGGCCGTAAAAGACGAAATCAACCGACACCACGTAGTTGAGGATTTCATTGTAGCGACCGATCAGCGTGATGATCATGGCGGTGACTCCCTGAAGCGCGATGGCCGCCACCGGCACCTGGCTCACGGGATGCAGGCGGGTGAGCGATTGGAAGAACAGACCGTCCCGGGCCATGGCGTAATAGACCCGCGGCGCGGTCAGCATCCCCTGGCTCAGGAAACCCAGTGTGGAGACCACGATGCCGATCGAGAGAAAGATTGAGCCACGGTCGCCGAGGGCCCGTTGGATGACTTCGGCAGCGGGTGTGGTCGTGGCCGCCAGACCCGCCGGTCCGAGTACCCGGAGGCAAACCCAGCTTACTCCGAGGTACATCAACAGGACCCCCAGCACGCCGAGCAGCAGTGCGATGGGCAGATTTCGCCGGGGATTTTTGACCTCGCCCGCCACGAAGCATGCGGTCTGCCAGCCGCCGTAGGCAAACAACACCGGCACCATGGCGGCGCCGAGGGCCAGGAAGACGTTGCGATCGCCGTTGGCCGCGATCTCGGTGGCGGCGGCGGCGCCCGTGGCCGCGGGCGCCAGCAGCCAGCCGGCGAGCACCAGTCCGCCGATCGCCAGCATCTTGAGTGCGGTCAACAGCGACTGGACCATTGTGCCCAAGCGGACGCCCAGGCAGTTGATGAAGGTGAGTCCACCGAGGGCGATGACGGCGAGGCACTGGCTGGCGCTCACGCCTACTGCGCCACCGAGTTGTTTCAGGAGAGAGCGGGTTCCCGGTCCCGCCAGCGCATCGGTCAGCTTCAGGGCGTAATCGGCGAAGGTAACGCTCACGGCCGCCATGCCGCCGGTTTGGACGACCAAAAGCAAGCCCCATCCATAAATGAAGGCGAGTGCGGGATGAAAGACTTCGCGGAAGAAAACGTACTGCCCGCCCACGGCCGGTCGCAGCGCCGTCAGCTCGGCGTAGACGAACGCACCGGCCATGGCGATGCACGCACCGAGAATCCAGGCCCCGAGAATCAACGCGGGGGAATGGACCTCCTGGGCGACCACGTGCGGGTTGCGAAAGATTCCGGCGCCCACGATTCCGCCGATGACAATCATGATGGCGTCGAGGAGCCCGATACGCGGTGTTAGGGCCGGCGTACGGCTCGGGGGCGACGACGGATGGCTGGACATGCGAGCGGAGTATTAATCGAGACTCGGATTGCCGTCCAAACTCAACCGCCTGGAAGCGTGCTTCAATGGCAAGGCCGCGCGGGCGCGCCCGGAGCGCGTGTTCCCAACCGGCTTATCGCTGGCGCAAAGCAGTCCGGCCGAGGCCCGGCGGGACGTCGTGCTGGAAGTGGGGCATCAGCGAAGCGTCCGGCGTATAAGCCGGCTGTGCGCGACAACGCCGCCGTATCGCGATTCACTGAATAGGGGTAGGGATGGCGGGTTAACGCCACCCCTCCCTCCGAACCGAACAGGCGGATCTCCCGCATTCGGCTCTCCAGTCAGTGGGGTCTCCATGAGGCTATCGGTAAGTGCAGGAGCCATGTTCCAGACTATCCAACCCCTGCTCCGCAAACCATCGGTTCGGCCAGCGTTTACTGTCGGCGTGACTCAGCCCAAACCCGGGCCGTTTATCCCGCTTCCGGAGCAGCGCCCGCAGGCGACGCCGCAAACAGCCATCCGGCCCACTCAGGCTCGATGGTTGGCTGTCACGGAAGTAATTCCGCCAACCTCGCAAGATCGGATTCACTCTGGCCACGATCGCCTCCAAGCTCATTCCGTTGGTGCGCCTCGTCAGGGGACGCAGCTTTTCCTGCAGCTTCTGCACGCTCTTCTTCCGTGGCCATTTCTTGCCACCACAGAAGTGCCATTCCAGGAAGTCGAAGCCTTCGTGCGCAACCTCCACCAGCCGCGTCTTGGTCGGATGCAGGCTTAAGCCCGCATTTTGCGTCCATTCCGCCAGCCATTTCAGTCCGCACTCAGCTTCCTCCCGACTCCGGCACAACACGACGAAGTCGTCCGCGTATCGCACTAGTTTCCATCCCCGCCGGTCCATTTCGTGGTCGAGCGGATTCAGGTAGATGTTTGATAGCAGCGGTGAGATCACAGAACCTTGCGGAGTTCCCGCAGCGCTCCGTTCCCACCCCTTACCTTCTTCCAGGACACCGGCGTCCAGATACTTTTGGATCAGTTGCAAAACCAATCCATCGGCAATCCGTTCACGCAGCATCGGCATAAGTCGATCATGAGGAATCAAGTCGAAATACCTCTTCAAGTCAGCATCCACGATGCAGGCGTGGCCACTGCGCAGCAGAGCTTTCACTCGCTCCAGAGCTGGCTGGGCACTTTTCTCCGGTCGGAACCCGTAGCTAAACGCCACGAAGTCCTTTTCGAAAATCGGTTCCAACACGCTCTTCAAGGCCCCCGGCACCACCCGGTCACGCACCGCCGGTATGCCGAGCGGGTGAGGGCCAGTGCGAGGTGACGCGTCAGTCCATTCGTTGCGCCGCTCCAAGCGGCGCTACTGGTCGCAGCGCCACCAGTTCTACCTCATTGTCGGATCACCGCAGTCTGGGAAAATCAATCTCCCGGCCATGGGTTTGGCGGGCATTTCGCCGACCGACTCAACCCGGCGCGACTACGGTTGACGAATCAACCAGATCTCGGCCACCTGACAGCCCCGCCCGTTGCCGCCCTTGCCGGGCTCGCGAGTCCAGGACAGCGTCAGCTCACCCTTGGCGTAGGCAGCCGGGGGGAGCGGGTATTCCTCGGGTCGATACGGGTGCTCGGTGAGTTGCATCGGATGAATCTCCAAGTTCTCACCAGCCACCAATCGGATGCGGCGCTGCGGATTGTCGCCACCATAGACGATCCGGACGCGGTAGCGGGCGGTGGGATCGAGGTCCGGATAGACGAGCTTCAGCGGTCGATCGTATAGGGACTCGGCGTGATCAATCCAGGAAAGCCGCAGCGCGCCCTCGGGAGCGGGATCACCTTCGTCCACAACGTCGCCCTCTTCGAACCCTGTCTTTGACGAAAAAAGACTCGCCGGGTCGGCCGCGAATGGGAGTCCGCGGACCAGATGGGGTTGCCGGGCTATGTTGCCCAAATCGTCGTAGAACCCGCCGGGACCCGGATTGGTCCAGTTGAGAATGCCGTTGATCGCCGCGAGCCGATTCGTCTCCTGCTTGAGTCCCTGGATGCGCGCGAATTGCTCGTGCAGCCAGCGACGGTTGTTCAGCGGATAATCCACGGTGTCCAGGCTGGCGCCGCGATCAACCCCGATCGCCTGGTACCGCGGCACACTGAGTTGCATGCGGATGCTTTGGAACAGCGCCTCCGCGAGCTGGAAAATGCGGTCGCGCCGATCAGTGGTGACCCATTCCGTCTGCGCCCGATCCAGGATCGCGGCCGCGTCGTGCAGCGCGAGCGCGGTGCCGGTGCGGTCGGCGCGACGCAATCGTTCCAAGGCCTGGGATTCGAGCGTGGTTTCATAGAGCAACCGGCTACGCGTATAGGCATCGTAATAGGCCCGGAAAAGGCCCTGTTGAAATCGCCAGTTCAGCAGTTGCGCGGGTGTGGCCCTCCGTTCCATCTCCTGGAATTGCGCCAGGGTTGTCTCCACACCGGCATTGGCGGCCAGCGGTCCGCGCCAATTCCGCTCCAAGGCCAGCAATCCTTGCGCGAAACCCTCGGTATATTTCTCACCGATGAAATAGCGGCTGTATTCCCGAAGGATATTGATGACCGGCCGATCAGGATCCCAGCCCAAGGCGCTCCAGACCGCCTTGTTGACATCGTCGTTGCAACCCTCGGAATAG
>JAYTHD010000444.1:0-10287 GCA_043732975.1 Verrucomicrobiota bacterium | reverse complement strand
GGTGCGCCGGGACTGCGGGTTCGGCTGATCGGTGCGGACGACAATCCCCAGGGCTTCGGCGCGGTGTTGCGCCTGGTGTTGGTCGATGACACCCGCGGCCCGGCCCGGGAGCTTCACGCCGGGTCCGGGTATTGGAGTGTGGATAGCGCGGTCACCGTGCTGGCGCGTCCGAAAGTGGCGCGGGCTCTGGAGGTCCGATGGCCGGGTGGGGTACTGAAATCCTACCTGCTGCCGCCCAACGCGCAGGAGGTGAGTGTCCGACCGGACGGCCGGTTGGAATCGCGGTGATGCCGGAATTCGCCAATGGCGCCGCCGGCCGTCGGCGAGCTACGAGTGGAGTCGATGAGGGCATGGCTGGAGTATCCTGAGGACAACGCATGGTGCGGTGGTTGAAGACAAATTTGAAGGCAGTGACGGCAGCGTTGCTGGCGCTGCTTTGTGGTTTATTGGGAGCTGGACTGCTGGAGCGTTCGTCTGCGCAGTCGGCGTTGGTTCGTGCGAGTTACGACAGCTATTTTGCCTGGTTGGATTGGGGAGATTCCTCGGCGTCCGGGACGAATGCGCCGGTGGTCATCGTTTATCTCGATCAGGAATCGCACGAGCGGGAACGGCAGGACCCGACGGTGCCGTGGCCGCGGGCGCTTCATGCCCAATTGCTGCAACGCCTGAAGACCGCCGGAGCCCGGGCGGTGGTGTTCGACGTGTGGTTTGATCAAGCGGGTGGCGACCCTGCCGGGGATGCCCTATTGCGCGATGCCATCGCGGCCCAGGGTGGAGTGGTGCTCGCGGGAGAGTTGAGGGCGGCCAGCGGGGATTCCGGTCGCGGCAATTGGGGACGCGCGTCGCGGCTCATTCCTCCGTATGAACCCTTGCAAAGGGCCGCCGCCGGCTGGGGCGTGGACGGTCTGGCGGCGGATCCGGATTTCGTGGTCCGTCGCTATTATTCGGGAATCGCCGATGGCACGGACTGGATCCCCAGTCTGGTGGGTGCAGCGGGCCGGGTGCTGAAGCTCGGCGCGGAAACCGCGGAGATCGCCGCTTCATCCGCCCGCTGGCTGCGCTACTACGGCCCTCCGTTCCAATTGCCGCACCGCAGCCTGAGCCAGGTCCTTCATGCGGGAGATGTCGATGCTGCGGAATTCCGCGACAAAATCGTCTTCGTGGGCGCCCGGCCTTTGGTGGGGACTTTTGGTGAACGGCGTGATGAATTTCGCAGCCCGAATCGGTTGGGGCGCGCCAAGGATTATTTCATGCCCGGGGTGGAAGTGCATGCGACGGAATTCCTGAATCTGATCCGCGGTGACTGGTTGCGACGCCTGGACGGGCGACTCGAAATCGCGTTGCTGTGGCTGGCCGGGCTCGCCGTGGGATCCGGCCTGTTCTGTCTGCGGCCGGTTCCCGCAACGGCCACTGCTGCGGGTGCGGCGATCGCCATTGTCCTGGGTGCAGCCCTCGCCTTCCACAGGGGACACATCTGGTTCCCGTGGCTGATCGTCGCCGGGGTGCAACTCCCGGCCGCCCTGGGCGGATCCGTCCTGTTTCATTCCTGGGAGGGATATCGCGTCCGGCGCCGGCTGGAGGCGGCCCAACGTCTGGCCGATGCCCGCATCCGCGAACAGGCGGCCCTGATCGACAAGGCGCACGATGCCATTCTCGTGCAGGAACCCGGTGGCCGGATCAGTTATCTCAATCCCAGTGCGGAGCGGCTGTTCGGTTGGACGTTATCGGAATGGTCCGGAGCGGAGGCGCGTCAATTCTTGGAGACGCCGGCGGTGAAGGCGGCCCGACAACTGGCGTTGGAACGGGGGGAGTGGAACGGAGAATTGCAGTGCACGACCCGGTTCGGAAAAACCCTTTCGCTGGAAAGCCGGTGGACGCTGCTCCGCGACGCGGCCGGCGGGACGCAGGGATTGCTATTGATGATTTCCGACGTCACCGAGAAGAAGCAGTTGGAAGCGGAGTCGATGCGTCTGCAGCGCATGGAGGCGGTTGGGTCGCTGGCCAGCGGCATGGCGCACGATCTGAACAATGCGCTCGCGCCCATTCTCATGGGAACCCAGTTGCTGCGCCGTGAAATGCCCGATGAAAATGCCCATCGCATTCTTTCCCTGATGGAAGCGAGCACCCGGCGCGGCGCGGAAATGGTGCGTCAGGTCCTGTTGTTTGCCCGCGGTCGAACGGAGGAAATGGTGCTGATTGATCCGGGTCTGCTGGTACGCGAGGCGGAGAAGCTGGCGCGGGATACCTTTCCCCGAAACATCGTCGTTACCGCCCAAATTGCCCCGGATCTGTGGCCGGTCCGCGGCAATACGACCCAATTGCATCAGGTGCTGTTAAACCTGTGCGTCAATGCCCGCGATGCCATGCCCGAGGGCGGCTCGCTTTCCCTTGCCGCCGACCCGGTGGCGTTGACCGCGGAAACAGCCCGGGCAATCCCCGAAGGCCGGGCCGGGGAGTTCGTGGTGGTGATGATCAGCGACACCGGTGTGGGCATCGCTCCGGAAATTCTGCCGCGGATTTTCGAAGCATTTTTTACCACCAAAGCGGAAGGCAAGGGCACTGGGCTCGGCCTCTCCACGACCGCGCGAATCGTCAAGGCTCACGGCGGTTTTATCGCGGCGCAGAGCCAGGCCGGTGAGGGCACGACTTTTGAGATTTATCTGCCCCGACTGGTGGCGCCGGAAGCCGGGGAAGCCGGACGCGAAGTGTGGGTGCCGCAGCGTGGGGGCGGCGAATGGATTCTGGTGGCCGACGACGATGCCGCGGTGCGCGAGCTGTTGCGGCGTTGTCTGGAGGAACACGGCTACCGCGTGGTGGTGGCGGCCAATGGCGTCGAGGCGGTTTCGATTTTCAAGCATCGCGCGTTCCAGATCGCCCTCGTGATCAGCGACGTCGCGATGCCGCTGCTGGATGGCATTCAGGCGGTGGCGGCGATCCGGCAAATGCGAGGCGATGTGCCTGTGCTCTTCCTCAGCGGCGAGCGCGAGGTGTCGGCGGGTGGAGGAGTGGGCGATCCGCCGGTGGAACCATTGCCCAAGCCGGTGGAGTTGGGCGCGCTCCTGGAAGCGGTTCGGCGCGGGCTTGAGGCCGGCAGGAAATAAATACATGAACCAAAAAGAACTGACCCGGCTGGGAGTCCCGCCCGGTGCACCCACGCGTTACGCGATCGATTTCATTACCCGGTACATTTTGAAGGGCCTCGACAAAACACGCATCGCCGAGGCTGTCGAAGCGGTGGTGCGGGATCCAGCGGCCTTCACCAGGGACCCCTTGCGCGGTGAATTCGCCCGCACCTTGCTGGCGTCGCCGCGGGTCATTCGCGAGGCCGTCGCCCCGTGGAAGCAATGGGGTGAGGGTCTCGATCCGGAAGCGGTCTACAAGTACATCCACCAGGTGATGGCGGCCCAGACCGACCTCGTCGAAGTTCTGGGCCGCTTTGATCCAAAGCTGGTGAAGATGGCGCCGTCCGGGGAACGCCCGGAGGATTGATCGAATTACCCGAAGCGCTCCGACGCTCAGAATCCGGCGTCGGTGACCGCACCTGCGCTCGCCGTGCTCACGGTGGCCGCGTACTTGGCCAGCACGCCGCGCGTGTAGTTGGGCTTCGGCTGACGCCACTTCTGGCGGCGGGCCTCCAGCTCCACGTCCGACAATTGGACATCAATCCGGCGCTTGTCGGCGTCGATCACGATGGCGTCGCCATTTTTCAGCAGGGCGATGACGCCCCCATCAAACGCCTCCGGGGTGACGTGTCCGATGACGAACCCGTGCGAACCGCCGCTGAAACGTCCGTCGGTGATCAGGGCGACGTCCTTGCCCAGGCCCTTGCCCATGATCGCACTGGTGGGCGACAGCATTTCGCGCATGCCGGGACCGCCCCGGGGTCCTTCGCGGCGGATGATGATCACGTGTCCGGGCTTCACCTTGCCGTTGAGGATTCCCTGGAGCGCGTCCTCTTCGCGCTCGAACACAATCGCCTTGCCTTCGAAACGCGTTCCCTCCTTGCCGCTGATTTTGCCCACCGCGCCGCCGGGACAAAGGTTGCCCCGGAAAATCACGAGATGGCTGCTGGACTTGATCGGGTTGTCGAAGCCGCGGATGATGTCCTGCCCGGCAGGATACTTGGGCGCCTTCTTGAGGTTTTCCCGCATGGTCTTGCCGGTGACGGTCATCACGTCGCCGTGCAGCAACCCTTCATCGAGCAGCATTTTCATCAGGGGCACGGTGCCGCCGATTTCGACCAGGCGGGCCATGACGTATTTGCCGGAGGGCTTGAGGTCGGCGAGGACGGGCACGCGTTTTCCGACGCGGGTCCAGTCATCGATCGTGAGTTTCACCCCGGCGCTGTGGGCCATGGCGATGAGGTGCAGCACGGCGTTGGTGGAGCCGCCGAGGGCGATGACCAGCGTCATCGCGTTTTCAAACGCCTCGCGGGACATGATGTCGCGCGGCTTGAGGCCACGCTTGATGAGGTTCAGCACCGCGGCGCCAGCTTGTTCGCAGTCCAGGGTCTTTTCCTTGGAGACGGCCGCCTGCGCGGAGGAGTTGGGCAGGCTCAGGCCAAGGGCCTCGATGGCGCTGGCCATCGTGTTGGCGGTGTACATGCCGCCGCACGATCCGGCGCCGGGGACCGCCACTTCGGCAATCGCTTCGACTTCTTCGGCCGAGCACGCACCGGCCGCGTTTTTTCCCACCGCTTCAAAGATGTTCACCAGATCGACGTCCTTCCCCCCGTGGGTTCCGGGAAGAATGGTGCCGCCGTAGACAAAGAGGGAAGGACGGTTCAAGCGCCCCATCGCCATCACACAGCCCGGCATGTTCTTGTCGCAACCTCCGACGGTGACGAAGCCGTCGAAGCCCTGGCAGCCGACGACGGTCTCGATGGAATCGGCGATGACATCGCGCGAGACCAGCGAGTACTTCATGCCCTCGGTGCCCATGGAAATGCCATCAGAAATGGTGATGGTGTTGAAAACCACGGCTTTCCCGCCGGCTTCATTGATCCCCTGGGCGACGCTCACCGCGAGTTGGTCGATGTGCATGTTGCAAGGGGTGACCATGCTCCAGGTGGAGGCGACACCGACCTGCGGCTTGGCGAAGTCCTCCTTTTTGAATCCGGTGGCGTACAACATGCCGCGGCTGGGGGCGCGTTCGATGCCGTCGACGACGATGGACGAAAAGGCACGGGTGGCGGGGGCGGAGGCCTGGGCCTTCGCGGGACGATCGGCAGATTTTTTACTCATGCGATGCGCGGAAGAATGGCGAATGGAATGCAGCGGGGAAGGATGAGTTGCCCCGGCCGACCCCGGTGGATCACCTCGGAGCGTCCGTCGTCGGAAACGTCAGGCCGCCACGGAAGTTAACGCAACCACCAGTACGCCAAGCCCACGGAGATCGGCAGGGCGGGCAGATAGTCAGCCAATGGCACCTTGCGCAGTTCGAGGAGGACCAGCGCAATCGTCGCCACGATGAAGCCGCCGGTGATGTTCAGCGTGTCCTTCAGATCGTTCGCCGCCAGCAAGGGCTCCAGCCGGTGGGAAAGCAGGGTGATGCCTCCCTGATAGATAAAAACCGGAATCGCTGACAGGAGCGGGCCCCAACCAAAGGCCGCCACGAATCCCATCGTGGAAAGCCCGTCCATCAGACTCTTCACCGCCAACACCTGCCAGCGGCCTTCCAGACCATCCTGGATCGGTCCCAGAATCGCCATCGGTCCCACGCAGAACAGCAGGGAACAGGTGATGAAACCCTCCACGGGATCGCGGCGGGTGGTACTGGTCCCGGCGTTGGCGTTGGCGGCGCTGAATCGCTCGCGGGCCCAGCGACCCATCCGCGTGACGCCGCGTTGCAAGCCACAGAGGTGCCCGGCCAGGCTGCCCAGTGACAGGGAGAGGAGCGCGATGCCGAGTTGTTGGAGACCGGTTTTGATGCCCCCGCTTTGCAAGCCCGACCACACCATGCCGAGTCCCGCGTAGGCCGTTAGTCCCGCCAGCAGGACCCGCAGCCGCTGTTGAATCCGCGGACCCATGCGATCCCCGAAGGCGAGGGCGATCACTCCGCCGCCGACAATGGCTCCCGTATTGATCAAGGTGCCGATCACGGTGGGGTGCGGGTCAGTGGCGCCGACGCGGCCACGGAGTGCCGGAAAATCCGCGCCGTTGAATCCCGAGTCGCGAGGTCACTCCTTCGCCCCATGGGTCATGGACTTGGTGCGGCCCGGGCGTCGCGGCGCAAAGGAAAACTCGCTCACCCGGGCGGGTGGCACATTCATCCACACCACCTTGGAGGAGACCTCCTCGAGATTGCGAAAGCTCTTGGAGCGGCGCAGGGAATAGCTGAATTGAACCAGTTTGCCGGTGGGATGAATCCATTCGGCCAACTGCTCAAGGAGTCGCTCGCGCGCGGCGGCGGGGAAATTCAACAAGGGGAGACTGGAGACGACGGCGCCGAATTGTCCACGCCAGTCGGGTTTGGCCAGGTTCAAAAGTTCATCCACGCAAAACGCATCCCCGCCAATGAAATGAACGCCGGGGAAACGCTGTTGGAGTTCGGGCAACAACTCCTCGCTGCGCTCCACCGCCACGAGGTTTTGCGGACGGACACCGGCCTTTAAAATCGCCGCCGTGACGGATCCTGTCCCGGGTCCCAGTTCCAGCACCGGCCGGCCGTTGGCCCGGGCCGCCGCGCCGGCCATCGCCCGGCCGAGCGCGCGCGAACTGGGCAGCACCGCGCCCATCTCGCGCGGCTTGCGCAAGGCGAGGCGGAGAAATTTCAGGCCGTCCCGTAGGGGCTCGCTGCGACTCATGTAGCACG
Source organism: Verrucomicrobiota bacterium (assembly GCA_043732975.1). Classification (GTDB taxonomy): domain Bacteria; phylum Verrucomicrobiota; class Verrucomicrobiia; order Limisphaerales; family UBA9464; genus CANIZL01. Next base: position 3,474 of record JAYTHD010000444.1, on the reverse strand, counting down.
AAGTTTTCGAACGGTTCCACCCGCGGCGGATCCGCCCGTTGCGAAGGGGAGGTTAAGGGGCGTCAAGCGATTGAAGCGAACGGATTTGACCGGGAATAGCAGCCCCGACGCCCGGGTCCTTCATTGCCCGCCTTGATCGGCCCGCAGCCACGGGGAGCCTCCGTAGTACCAGCGCGACGACAGCAACGCTTCGACGTGGGAATCCGCGAACACGACCTCGCTGCGCCCGCTGTGGCGAAGATGCGGACCGCCCCAATTGGGGTCGCCCGTGGAAATCACGCAGCCATCACATGGGGTGCTCTTCACCGGGTCGTGCAACACCCAGGCACCGGCCTTTTCCGGCGATTGCGTCGTCACACATTTCAACGGATCCGTGGTCGCGACCGGCAGGCTCCCGCCATCGGTGATGTGCACCGTGGCCGATGGGCTCCGCACCGTGGAGTCCTTCACCTGCGGATAGAGCGTGGCCGGCCAGGTGTCCGGCCAGTCGCAGCCTCCAACCCCGAAATTCATCGCGTAGTTCGACACCGACTGTTCCCCTTTGGCGCTGGGATACAACGCCACCTGTTCCTTAAATTTCTTCGTCCGGGAAGGGCAAAGGATGAGATTGGTCGACAGCGTGAAGGGCTGCAGGAAATTGAACCACGCATGCCGCTCGACATTCGCACCGCGCACGGCAAACGTCGGCGTGAATTTGCCGCCGTAGTCGCCGCCATAAACCTGCTGGGCGATCGCCAACTGTCGCAGGCTGTTGACGCAGGAGGTCGCCTTGCCTTTTTCCTTGGCCCGGCTCAAGGCGGGTAAAAGCATGCCCGCCAGGATGGCAATGATCGCAATCACGACCAGCAGCTCGATCAGAGTAAACCCCTCGGAGGACGTCGTGTGGCGACGGGATGGGTGCGAGTTCATAGATTTCCCGCCAAGGAGACACAGAAGCGTGCCGGATGACAAGGCAAAACCGGCGCGGATGGAAGGTCACCACCTTCGGGAGGCGATTTTTCCGAACGATTTTTCACCTCCAACGTATCATGGGTAGCTGTATGAGGGTGTCGCAGGACGAATGGACCGACGAACAGGCGATGTGCCGGGTGCAGGCGCACGAGGACCACGGCGCGTTCACCCTGCTCGTCCGCCGCTGGCAGATGCCCCTGCATCGACTGGCTGTGAGAATGCTGTCCGATCAGCACCGCGCCGAGGATATCACCCAGGAGGCCTTCAGTCGGATCTTCGCGCGGCGGCGGGAATACCGACCCGAGAACCGGCTGTCCACCTGGATCTGGCGGATCACGATCAATCTCTGTCACGACGAACTGCGGCGGCGGCGGCGGCGACCGGAAAGCCCGTTGGAAGGGAGAGGGAGCGCCCCGGAGGATTCCTGCGAGACCAACGAGGGCACGGATCGCGATTATGCCGCCGCCAGTGCAACGCCCGCGGAACATGCCGCCCTGGCGGATTCCGCCCGGCAGGTGCGGCAGGCGCTGCGGGAATTGCCGGAACTTTATCGCAGCGTCATTATCTTAAGACATTACGAAGGCTTGAAGTTCACCGAAATCGCCGCGGTACTCGGTATCCCGGAGGGCACGGTGAAATCGCGCATGGTCGAAGGACTTGCCCGATTGGCCAAATCCCTCGGACCCCTGCTGGCGGATCGACCGGTAATGTCAGCCCAGTCAGTCACCCCCTCGTCATCGCCCCCATCCGTCTCCGTCTCATTTCCCGTCAACCCCCCATTGTTTCCCACCTCCCTTTCCTCATGAACCACCCGACGCCCGAGGCCTGGATGGCCTACCTCTACGATGATTTCGCGGAAATGCCTGGGGCCGCGCGGGCCGAGACCGAGGCCCATCTCGCGGCCTGCCCGGTTTGCCGCCGGGAGGTGGATCAATGGCGGGCCACGCTCAACCTGCTGAATACCGATGAGGTCGCACCGATGTCCACGTCCCGGCCGGCCACCGTCCTCGTCCCTTTTCCCTCCCCGGCCGAAGTGGCGGAACCTGCGCGAAAGCGGGGGCTATCCGCCCGGCCCTCGCTTTGGCCTTGGGCGTTGGCGGCGGGCGTTCTGGTGGCCGCGGCATTTCTGGCGGGTCGTTCCTTGGGTCCAAATCCAGAAAGGCTGCAACGAGAAATCGGCAAGGTGCGGGAACAAATGACAGGGGAAATCCTGACCGAACTTCGCGCGGCTCAACGCAGCGACCTCGCCGAGATTTCCGCTGCCACGGTGACGGCATCCGTGGCCAGCCAACGCGAGTGGGCGACCGGCCTCATCGACGGATTTGTCGCCGGGCGGATCGCCGACCGGAACGATTTCCTGGCGACGCTCGATCGAGTGGACCGCCGTCATGCGGACGAAATGGCCCAACTGCGGGAGGGATTTCAACTGCTGGCGGAAAAGACCGGGGGTGCGTTTCAGCAGACGGAGAGTCAGCTAAAGGCGCTCGCCAGTTCCCTGCCCGCATCGAATTCGCCGGGGTCACCCGACTCGCACTGATTTGATTGACCTCCGTTTGTTCAATTCAACCGTGCGTCCCCAGTTCACAATTTTTTGATCATGAATACCACCCTATCCTATCGAATCCTGCTCGCCGTCGGCTGTGCGGCGGCGTTGCACGCGGCGGAAGACGCTGCGCCCCCCGTACCACCGAATCCGCCGGAACCAGCGGAGCCGGCCCTGGCACCACGACCGCGGCCGGTGAAGCCGTCGGACCTCCGGGAAATAGCCGCCGCGGCCTCCCGGAACGCACGGGAGATGGCGAGTCGGGTCGGTGCCGAGGCCCGCGCGGCCGCCGACTCTGCGCGCACCATGGCGTTTGAGTTTCGGGATGGCCTGCGCCGCAATGAAAGCAATCGCACGCTGGTCCTGCCCAGCGGAAATCCCCAGCCCGGAACTCTGGCCACCGGTCACGAGGAGCTGGCCGTGATGTCGCGCATCCTGCGGAAAACCATGGAAAGGGAATCCCGTCGGGCCGGCGGACGTGGCTTTGCTTTTTCCATCGGAGAAACCGGTGGGAACCTCGATGCGATGTATCTGGAGGGTTATGGCGCTGTCTTCCTGCTGAATGTCGACGTCCCGCTCACCCCGCCGCCCAAGCCCGACGTGTCGACGGAAACTTCGGCTGAGGCCGATGCCATCTGGGAGCGGACGAAGCGAGAACTGCGGGGTCAGGAGGTGGAGGAGGGCGACGGGCGGGATCCGTTCGGCGGTGGATCCGTGGCTTGGACGGAGGGTGAGACCCAGAAGTATGACGCGGAACGGGTGGAAAGCCTGAAGCGACGCCTCGTGGATTCCCTGAAGCATGCTCGAAACCTAAGCACGTTGAAAGACGCGGAGAACGTGACCCTCATCGTCTATGGAAAATCCTCCGGCGTGCGGACGCATATTGGACAGGTCCGGGCGCGTGAGGATTCCCGGAAGGATTCCGGCGAATCCGGCGGCGCCACCGTCAGCCAAAACATCATCGGCTACGTGAACACCGA
>JAYTHD010000443.1:0-10338 GCA_043732975.1 Verrucomicrobiota bacterium | reverse complement strand
CCTACCTGATGAACTACCTGGACGACTCGGTGAAGAGTCAGGAGGACGTGGAGAATTACCTCCGGCTGCCGTTTCTGGGTTACATCCCCAACATCAAATCCGCGTCGGTGGTCGAGCGGGATTTGCAGGCTCATCTGCATCCGACCTCAAGCGCAGCGGAAGGTTTCCGCACCTTGCGGGCGTCCGTTGCGCTCGCGCGCAACGCGGAAAAACTCCGCAATATCGCGGTCACCTCGACGATTCCTTCCGAGGGCAAATCCCTGGTGGCCTCCAACTTCGCCATTGTCACCGCGCAAACGGGATTGAAGACACTGCTGGTGGACGCGGACCTCCGCCGGCCTTCCGTCCACAAGGCCTTCCAATTGCAGAGCCCGGTGGGCCTGGCGGCATATCTGGCGGAACGGGTCAATTCCGTGGACGAAATCATCCATAATACGGATGTGCAGCATCTGGACGTGGTCTGTTGCGGTGCGGTGCCCAGCAATCCGTCCGAGCTGATCGGTTCCAAGCGCATGGTCCAGTTTCTCGAGGAAGTCTCCAAGCGCTACGATCGGATTGTGCTGGATTGTCCGCCGGTTTCAGCGGTCGCCGATCCCTTGGTCGTGGGAGCGATGTGCGATGGTCTGTTGTTCGTCACCAAGTTCAACAAGATCCGTCGGGAGCATGCGCTGCGCAGCGTGCAACGCATCCAGGATGCCGGTATCCATCCGGTGGGATTGGTGCTCAACGACATCGATTTCGAGGGCAAGGATTCGTACTACTACAGTTATCACTATTACCAGAACCGGTATTACGCTTCGCACTATCGGAAGCACACGGCGGAAAGCGCCGAGGCGAACGAGGCGACAGAAAAGGCGGGGAAAAGTTGAGCGGATTGCTGCCAGCGCGGTCTCCTGATGCGAGCCCGGGACGCTGGTTTTAGGGTCCTGCGATGGCCAAGACGGACTACGCCGAGCTGCCCGACCGGACGCGGGTGCCGATCCTTTACGAGGATCGCTCGGTGCTCGCTCTCGATAAACCCCCGGGTTGGGTACTGGGACCGGACGATGAGGAACGGTTGCGCCGGAATCTGCATTTGGCGCTGACGGAGGGAATCGGAAGCGGGGCTTTCTGGGCCCGCTCGCGGAATCTGCGCTTCCTCCGCTTTGTGCACCGGCTCGACGGCCCGACTTCGGGCATCCTTTTGTTCGTGAAGTCGTCCGGCGGCATCCGTCCCTATTCACAACTCTTCGCCGATCGCACGGTGGAAAAATCCTACCTGGCGGTGGTGGAGGGAATCCCCCGCGAAGCGAAGTGGGTATGCCGTCTGGCGCTGGGACCCGATCCCGGGAGCTGGGGCCGGCACCGGGTGGATGAACAGGAGGGCAAGCCGTCCGAAACCGAGTTCCGCGTCCTGGCGACGGTGCAGAATCGGACCTTGGTCGAAGCCCGTCCGCACACGGGACGTACGCATCAGATCCGGTTGCACCTTCTCGCCGCGGGTTGTCCGGTGGTCGGAGACGATTTGTACGGGCGGCCGGATCGGCTGGGGCTCGGTCTCCGCGCCGTGCAGCTGTCCTATCGGGATCCTTTCACGCGCCGCGACGTACGGATCCGGGCGCCGTCCGGGGCCTGGTGTGAACGGTTCGGCTTTGCCGCTCCCGGCGGTTCCCCGCGGGAGGCCGCGCCCGAGCCTCCCCGTCGGTCATAGTTGGATCGGGTGCCGATTTCGCCCGGGCGGTGCCACTCGCTTCAGATACCGGCGGGTCGAGCCTCCTTTCGATTTGCCCGGGCGCGGTTCGGAAACTTCAATGCGACATGGCGCACTACAATCCGGAAACCATCCGAGCTTTTGCCAATCGACTTTATGCACGGGCGGCATTGACGGCGGTGACCTCGACCATCCTGGGTGTGCTCATTGGACTGGTCGCGGCGCCGTTCCTGTTACAATCGCTCCCGGGCAGTGTGGCGATCCGGTGCCCGGAGTGGGTCATAGCGCTGCTCCTCGGGGCGATCGGTTTGGGGCAGGGCATGGAACGTGGCTTCCTGCTCAAGCTGCAGGCGCAGACCGCGCTTTGTCAGTTGGAGATCGAAAAAAACACCCGGATTGAATGGCCGGCGGATTCCGCGCCCAAAATGCGGCCGTGAACCTGAGCGACCCGAAGTGATGCCCGTGGCGGCGGGGAACCGGGCCGTGGGTGTGGCGTGCCGGTTTGAATTCTCTTTGAACAGACGCTTGCATTTGCCTGTCCGCCGCCAACAGTTGCGAGGTGGTCATGCCACGGCCGGTCCCAGTCCCCGGTCTGCCTGCTCCTGCCTAGCGCCGTATTGCCGAATGAATCCAGTTCCCGGTTTGCTCGCTGCCGCCAGCAGCGAAGCCAAGCTGTCGTTGTACCAAATCTGGCTCCTCGCCACGATCGAAGCGAAGATCATCATCGTCCTCCTGTTGGTCTTCTCGGTTTTTGTCTGGTCGACCATGGCTTCGAAGGCCATCCAGATGCTTCGGGCCAAGCGGTTGAATCTTCATTTCAGCCACGAGTTTCGGACCAGTACCAATGTGCTGACGATCTTTGACCGTCGCTTGAAAGTGGAGGGCTGCCCGCTCTACTCCGTTTACCAGGACGGCAGCCTCGACATCGACGGTCGCCTGAAACAGCCCGACGGGACGCGCAAGACGTACTTGTCCATCAAGGCAATTGAACACGTCAAGCGTGCGCTGGAAGGGGCGGTGGCGCGGGAATCCCTGAATTTGGAATCGGGCCTGGTGATCCTCTCCATCGCTGTTTCCGGATCGCCTTTTCTGGGCTTGCTGGGCACGGTCTGGGGCGTGATGGATGCCTTCGGCGGTGTGGCGGCCAAGGCGCAGGCCGGCGGGCGGGCGGATCTCGCGGCGATGGCCCCGGGCGTGGCAGCGGCCCTGATCACGACCATCGCCGGGTTACTGGTCGCGATTCCCTCCATGTTTGCCTACAACTGGCTGATCCACTCGTTGCGGGTCCTGACGGTGGAGTTGGACAATTTCGCACAAGGCCTGGCTTCGCGGATGGAGACGGAGTTTCTCAAGGAAGACGAAACGGTCTGATCCATTGAGGACATGAGTGCTTCTGATTCCGAACCGGTAAAAACTGAGGTGTCGATCCCTGCCCCGGGTGCGCCGGTTCGGCGGGCGGGAAACTCACAGCTTTGCCCCGGCTGTGAGAAGCTCAATCCCCTGGGTCGAGAGACCTGCGAGCGCTGTGGCCAGCCGTTGTTCGTCGATTGCCGTCATTGTGGGGCGCATAATCCCCGCACCAGCACCCGTTGTCCCAAATGTGGTCGCAGCCAGGAAAAAGTGCGTCGCAACCGCTTCAAAAACCTCTCGCACAGCCCCCTCTTCTGGGCGGCGATCGTGACCGGTATCGGCCTGCTGCTCGCGTTGCTGCTGCTGGTCTGGCTCGGCGGTGGGCGTCTGCCGCGAATCTGATTCCCACCATGCGACGTTTTTCTGCCCGAAATCAATTGGTGACGCTGCATGAGATCAACATCACGCCGCTGCTCGATCTGGCGTTTGTGTTGCTGATCATTTTTGTGATCACCAGTCCCTTGCTGGAACAAAGCATCGATCTCCGCCTGCCACGAGGTGGCAATGCCCGACAGGTGACCGATGCCAAGGATGTTATGGTCGCCGAAGTCAGCCCCGCCGGAGTCTACAAACTCAACGGTCGAACCATTGCCGACATCGCCGCCGTGGAACGGGAGTTGGGGATTGCTTTCAAGGCGAATCCGAAGCTCGTCGTGCGCATCCGCGCGGACGCCGGGGCCCGGTATGAATTGCCCATTTCGATTCTGGAGGCGGCCACGCGCCAAGGCATCGACCAATGCCAATTTGCCACGGAACCGGTGAATCGGCGCCCGCGCTAGGCGGCCACTCCCCCACATGAGTACGTTGACTCAAAAACGATGTCTGGTGACTTCCGCCGTGGTTCATGGCCTGCTGCTGGGCGCGTGGTCCGTCCTCTCGGCGTTTTCCCCGAAGGCGCCGCCGTTGCCGGTGGTGCATTTCGTGGAGGTGACGCTCGCGCCTTCCGTGGTGGCCGAGCGCCTCCCCGGTGGGAATCCGGGATCGGAAACGTCGGCGAAAGACGCGAGGATGCCTCCACCGCCGCCGACACGGCCGAACCCGCCGAAACCTTCCTCCACCCCGCCCAAGCCAGCGCCCGCCGCCACCCCCATTCCAAGGACGGACAAACCCACCATTCCACCGCCGCACATTGTACGAAACCCGGTGCCGAACACGCCGGATACCGTGGCAACACCACCCAGATCCAGAATCAAGCTGACGCCAAACGTTGTGCCGACGAAGAATGCCGAGGACCGCAAGCGGCGGGAACGCGAGGAAAAAGAGGCCCGCGAGGAGGAGGCACGGGAAGACGAGCGCCTGGCCAAGGAGGAGGCCCGGCGGCGCGCCGAATTCTCCCGGCGCGATCAGGAACGGCGCGACACCCTGCGGAGCACCCTGACGGGCCTGCAATCGAGTTTTGCGCCCACCACCAAGGTGGAAATCCCGGGAGCGGGCGGGACCAGCGCGGTCACCATTTCGTATGGCGACATGGTTCAGGCCGTCATGCAGGCCGCTTGGAATCGCAACCGCCCCGCCTATTTGGCCGTCAGATCCGCCCGCTCCCGCGTTTTGCTAACCATTCGCCGCGACGGCTCGTTTACCTATCGGGTACTGACTCCCGCAAAAATTGCGGATGTCGATGCTGCAATTAGCCGAATTCTGAGTCAGCAGCGGCGTCTGGACCCTTTTCCACCCGACCTGCAACGGGACGAGGTGGAAATCATAGTCAATTTTAACCTCGAAAGCTCTGCTCCCGGATGAAGCAACCGTCTCCTTGTTCCCCCCGAACGCTCGCGGCCGTGGCCGTCGGCCTTCTATTGGCCGTGGTCGTCCCTGCGTCCGCCCAAACGACCGAAGTGAATGTCGAAGGCCGGGCGGGACAGATCCAGCCACCGGTGCCCATCAGCATCACGGGCTATCCCGCGGACGTGCTGTCGATCCTTGATTTCGATCTCACCGTCTGCGGCTTCAAGATCCTTCCCGCCGGCCAGGCGCAATATGATTTGAAGGGCAAGGCCGACGGCAATGTGGAAGGCACCCTGACCCCAAAAGGCAGCCAGACCAGTTTGTTCGCCCGGTCCTTCACCGGTGGCTCGCGTCGTTCGCAAACCCACGCGCTGGCGGACGAGATCACCAAGACGACCAAGGGACTCAAGGGATTGGGCCAGTCGCGGCTCGCCTTCCGTCGGGTCATGGGGGCGCGCAATCAGCACCACGAGGCGGTCAGTGAGATTTTTGTTTCCGACTATGATGGCTTTCAACCGGTGCAATTGACCGAGGACGGGGTCATCAATGCGTCGCCCGTGTGGATTCCGGGCATGCGGGGATTGCTGTACATGAGCACGCGGACGGGGAACTCGGACATCTACAGTCACGATCTCAGCACGGGCGCGCGGGCGCCGGTGGCGCGGTACTCCGGTTCCAATCTCTCGCCGGCGGTGTCGCCGGACGGCACCCACGTCGCGATGGTGCTGAGCAAGGGTGGCAATGTCCATCTGTGGGTCACGAATCTCGATGGCTCGGGAGCGCAGCAATTGACCCGGGGCAAGGTGGACGCCTCGTCCCCCTGCTGGTCACCGGACGGCCGCACGATCTGCTTTGCCTCCACGGGGGGTGGCAAGCCCACGCTGTTCACGATTCCGGCCGCGGGCGGCACGGCGCATCGTCTCAACACCGGGATTCTATCCACGACCGAGCCGGATTGGTCGCCGGATGGCAAGTTGATTGCCTTCACCCAAATGTCGGGCCGGGAGAATTTCAAAATCTTCGTGGTTCCGGCCACGGGGGGTGATGCGCAGGAGGTTTCTGAAGGAGAAGATCCTTCCTGGGGGCCCAATTCGCGCACGCTCGCCATTAATTTCCGAAAAAACAACGATAAAAGGATTCGTCTCCTTGACGTACCGACTCGGCAGTACAAGGATTTGCTGCTGAATTCGGGTAGCTGCTCCCAGCCCAGTTGGGGACACTGATTTCCTGAACTCCACCGCTGATCATGAAGCTCTCGCACCTCGTTCTCTCCGCAGCACTAGCCGCCGCTCTGGCGACTGGATGCGCGCGCCGTCCCAAAAACATCACGCCCCTCCCCGCCACTGACCGGGTGGGCGCGCAATCCGCGACACTCGATCCCAAAGGCCCAATTGGTGGAGGAGCCTTGGACGGGGCGGGCAACTCCCGTTTGACCACCCCCGGCAACCCGTTCCGCGGTAGCCAGGGGCCCAACGGTGCGGAGATTCCGACCGGGAATGGTCCGGCGTCTACCAATCTGAATCCCAATGGTGAAACCAAGGATCATTCCAACACCGAACAGCCGGACATTACCAAGTGGGAAAGCTGGCCGCAGGATCCCGACACGCTCCGGGGCAACATCGTCTATTTCGATTTCGACAAGTCGCTCGTGAAACGCAGTGAAAGCGCGAAGGTGGCGGCCATCGCCGAGTACTTGAAAGGACATCCCGGCTATATGTTGAAGGTGGATGGCCATGCCGATGAGCGGGGCACCGAAGATTACAATCGCGCCCTCGGCGAGCGCCGTGCATTGAGCGTCCGCGAGACGTTGCTCAATCTGGGAATCCCCGCGAACTCCGTCGTGACCGCCACGTTCGGCGAGGACCGCCCGGCCGACCCCGGCCACAACGAGGCAGCTTGGTCCAAGAATCGACGGGTCGAACCCGTGCTGCTGATCCCACCCGGCAGCACGCGCTGAGCCGCCCGCGTCGCTCATCGCTTCTGTTGCAAGGAAAACTCCGCCCTTCTGGCGGGGTTTTTCGTTCGCGTTTGAACCTGGATACCCGAGTTGAAGGACCGCAGATACACGGAGATAAAAAATGGTTCAGTCACGTAAAGTAAACACTCCTGAGCCTCAGCCAGTAGGTGAGCGGCGCCAACACTGCGGCGACACTTCCAAAGAATCTTGACCACGGATGGCGCGGATGACGCGGATAGACTCGAAAGGTGGGGTTCCGTATCTGCGTTATCCGCGCCATCCGCGGTTCATTTTCTGAAAGTGTCGCTGGAGTGCTAATTCAAAAACAATCTGCGGAAATCTGTGGATTCAACTTCGGTTTCCAGGTTGAAAGCAGCCATGGACAATTCGGCGCGGATCGCCACCTCGCTGGCCGCCGCTGACCTCAAGTACCGGTTTTTGTGAAGATGTAGGTCAGCCACGGATCCAGACGGTACAACGCAAAAAAGGCCCAACGCTCCCGCAGTTTCATCAGCCAGGTGCGGGACGTCGCCCACGTGTCGCGCGGGACCGGCCGGCTATGGGCCATGAGTTCGTCGAAGGTTTTTTCCACGGCGATTCGCAGGGTCTCATCGGTCGAGCGAATCATCAGCTCATGATTCAAGTGCAGGCTGCGTTGATCGAGATTCGAGGATCCCACATAGGTGGCCTGGTCGATCAAGAGTACTTTTGCGTGCAGAATTTGGGGCTGGAATTCGAAAATTTTGATGCCGGCGCGAAACATGGCGGCATAGAGTCGACGGGCGGCAAATTGGGTGATGGGCACGTCACTGTGCGCGGGTAAAATCACGCGGACATCCGCACCCCGCCGCGCGGCACGGGCCAGCAGGCGCCGCAGTTTCGCGGTGGGCAGATAGTATGGCGAGCAAAGCCACAACCGCTTCGCCCGCGGGATGTCGGTGTACAAGGACTTCAGCAGACAGCTCGCCTGACGTCCGGGACTGACCGGCAGCACTTGCAGCGTCGATGGTCCGGTCGCTGGCACACGTTCCCGGCGCTTTTGAAATCGGGCCCATAGGACCGGTCGCGAATCAGACTGGCCATATTGTCGATCAAACAATTCGGCCAGGGCGGTCACCGCTGGCCCTTGAATGGCGACGCCGACGTCCATCCATCCGCTGGTGATGCCGTCGCCGTCGTACTCCGGTGAAATATTGAACCCCATCACGAAGGCGATGGAATCGTCAACGACACAGAGTTTCCGATGATCCCGCGTGAGGTACCGACCGGAGCCGAAGGTGTTGAACTGTCGCACTTCACCCCCGGCCGCGCGGAATTCCGCCCAGAAGGCATCGGGCAATTCTCTCGATCCCAAGGCATCCAGTTGGACTCGCACGGAAACTCCGTTGCGAGCCGCTGCCGTGAGAGCGGCCTGGTAGTCGGTGCCCGGCGGGTTCGGTCGAAAGATGTACATCTGCAGGCGCACGCTTTTCCGGGCGCCCAAGATGGCTTCCCGCATGGCCTGGAGACCCCAGCGGCCGGTCGGCATCCACTGCAATGTATCCACGGCGGGCAACATAGCCGACAAGGTAGCCTGGGCAGAAGGGAAAGCACTCGGACTGCTTCAAGTCTTGCGTGCCCGGCCAAACCGCCGATTAATGGAGGACTGCTGTGGCCTATTTTTCCGATGTCTTCATCGAACGTGTCCGGACGGCCAATGACATCGTGGACGTCATTGGCTCGTACCTGCCGCTCAAGCGTGCTGGCGTGAATTTCACGGCGCTTTGTCCCTTTCATAAGGAGAAAAGTCCCAGTTTCAACGTGTCGCCGGGACGCCAGATGTTTCACTGCTTTGGCTGTCACGTCGGCGGCGGCGTGATCAAATTTGTGGAGCAATACGAGAACGTCAGTTTTCCGGAAGCGGTGGAACGTCTCGCCGAACGCGCCCGGATACCGATCGAGCGCGAAGAAAGTCCGGGCGCCAAACAGGTGCGCGGGCTCAAGGACCAGTTGTACAAATTGCACGAGGCCATTTGTCTACGCTGGCAGCAGTGTCTGGCCACGGAGTCGGGCGGGCAGGTGGCACGCGATTACCTTTTGAAGCGCGGTGTTTCGCCGGATTCCATTCAGGCATTTCGCCTCGGGGCCGCGCCCGCGGCCTGGGATGACACCGTGAACTGGGCGCGGGGACATGGCTTCGACGCGGCCTTGTGTGAGCAGGCCGGATTGATCATTCGGAAAGAGGAGCCGGGACGAAGCGGCCGGGACTATGATCGTTTCCGGCACCGGCTGATGTTTCCCATTTGCGATGAGCAGGGCCGGGTGATTGCGTTCAGCGGCCGGATTTTGGAAGGCGACGAAAAGACGGCCAAATATGTGAATTCACCTGAGACCCCAATTTTCACCAAGGGCCGGGTGCTCTACGCGCTGGATAAGGCGAAGCGGGCGATTCTGGAGGCGGGCCACGCGGTCATTTGCGAAGGCCAGCTCGACACGATCGCGTGTCATGCGGCGGGGATAAAAAACGTGGTCGCACCCCAGGGAACCGCGCTGACGGCCGACCATGCGCGGATCCTCAAGCGGTATATCAACGAGGTGATTTTGTGTTTTGACGGCGACAAAGCCGGACGGGCGGCCAGCGTACGTTCGCTGGACGAGTGCCTGCCCAGCGGGCTCGCGGTGAAAGTGGCCAGCATTCCGCCGCCCGACGATCCGGATTCGTTTCTGCGCCTCCATGGAGCGGAAGCCTTGCGGGAAATCCTGGGCCGGGCGCAGGGTTTTTTCGACTTTTACCTGGCCCAATTGGTTTCGGAAAACGATCTCGCCAGTGATCGCGGCCGGATGACCGTGCTCCGGTCCATGGCGGAAAAGGTGAATCGCACCGGCAACGCGGTCCTCATTGACACCTATGCGCAGCGGACCGCAACACGTCTCGGGGTGTCCGCGGAGTCCGTGCGGATTGAGTTCCGCAAGGTGATTCCCAATCAGCCGCGGGCCGAGCGGCGTTTCGCGTCGCCCCAGAGGATGGACAACCCGGACGCGGCCCTGGACGGGGCGGCGGATGCGGCCGCGACCGAAGAGAACCCGACGAGTGCCGGATCTGGAACGGCGCCGGAGTCTAGGTCGGAGTTGACGCGCGAATTCACTCCGGCGAATCAGAGGGAATTATGGGTGCTGAGATATTTGCTGATGGCGGATCACGAACTGCTTTCCTGGGCGGTGGCGCATCTGGACTGCGAATGGCTGGCGCATCCGACGTTGCGGCACGTGGTCGGCCTCCGGTTGGCGCAGACGGGAAACGATCAACCCGGGGATCTCAACCCGCTGCTGGATCAATTGGCAGGGGATTCCCATGCCATTCAATTGGTCACCCGGGCGGCGATGGAAGACCGCCCGATGGAGGATTTGCCGTTGAGACTGTCGACGGCGGTCCTCGAGGTGCGCAACCAGTGGGCGGATCGCCAACTCGCGTTGCTGACGGCACAATTTGCCGACCCGAGCGTGACGGTAGTGGTGCACCGTCAGATGATCCAGCGCCGGAGTGAACTGCAGGCGTTGAAAAAATTGCCTCTGAGTG